>JAHJDP010000073.1 GCA_018831195.1 Candidatus Eisenbacteria bacterium
GGAGACGAGTGCCGTAGCGGTTGTATCGCTCGCCCACACAGACGAATCGTTGTCCGCTGAGTGGATGGAACGGATGCGTGACGCACACAAGGTGTGTCCCGACGATGGAAGAGTTTGCATTTTGAATTGAGGTACAAGCGGCTGGAGCGAGGCCGGTTTCATATCTACGATCAGGCTGGCGGGCATGAGCGGCGCCATGAGGTTTCGGCGAGTGAATTGTCGTTGCTTCTCGAGGGGATCGATCTTCGGAGTTCACGGCGGAGATTGGCGCATGATGATTATTTTTAATCATTATTTGCTTGCAAATATTTGTCGAATGTATAAGTATGGTCATGATGAATGTTATCTTGACACCCGAGGAAATCATTCGAACTCTGCAAGCGGAGAACGAGTCTTTGAAGGAGGCGCTGGATAAACTCGAGCGTCAGAACAAGAGTTTATCGGAAGAAATCAGGGTACTGCTTCATCGCATGTTCCGAAAGAAATCTGAGCGTTTGGATCCGGATCAGCTCCGCATGTTCGAGGAGGCGCTTCTGGGGACCTCGGAATCCGTGTCGGAGGCTGAAGAGGTCGAGGAGAAAAGGGTCAGTGTCCGAAAGCGGCACAAGGGCCATGGCCGGACATCCTTCCCAGCTCATCTTCCACGTGAGGTTATCGAGCTTCCGCTTTCTCCCGAGGACCGGCAGTGCTCTGACTGCGGCCGGGAGATGAAGGAGATCGGTGTCGAGACCACTGAACGGGGTCACATTATCCCAGCGCGTCTTGTAGTGAAGCAGTATGTCCGGAAGAAATATGCCTGTCCTGTGGGGCATGGTGTTCGGACGCCGGAGCTTCCTCCTTCTCTCATCGAGAAATGCAAGTATGAGCCATCGGTTTATGCGCATTTGGCGGTGGCGAAGTATGGAGATCACCAGCCACTGCATCGTTTGTCGGGGATTTACAAACGACAGGGTTTTTCGCTGCCGAAGTCGACGATGTGGGAGATGTTGCGCCGGGTGAGTGAGCTTGTTGCCGAGGCGGTTTTGGATCAGATGCGCAAGGAGCTTCTCACAGAGCGGCTTTTGCAGGCGGACGAGACACCGGTGACGGTTCGATTGGAGGATCGAAAGGGAAGTCACAAGGGGTATATCTGGTGCTATGGGATTGGGAAGAAGCGGATTTTCAAGTTCACGATGTCACGAGGTCGAGACGGGCCTTCTGGTTTTTTGCGTGGGTGGAAACGAGGGACATTGCAGTCGGATGGTTATAGCGGCTACGACGAAGTCACGCGAACCGAGAACTTAAAGCGTGCGGGGTGTTGGAGCCACGCCCGGAGGAAGGTCGTTGAGGCTGCGGACGCGGGAACGCCCAAGGCCGTCCTGTTGCTGAGACCCATTCAGAGGCTGTTTTGGATCGAGCGAGCGGTCAAGCGGCGGTCCGAGAGGCTTGCTCTTGAGCACGGAGCATTTTTGGACTTGCGTCAGGATGTCCGAGGTCGCCTCAGCCGCATTGTATTGAAACGGATTCGCAAGCGCGTGAAAGAACTTCGCGCCGAGCGTTCCACACTCCCCAAGAGTCCCTTGGGTAAAGCATTGACCTATTTGTACAATCAATGGCGACCGTTGAGACTCTTCTTGAGGGATCCGGAGCTTGAGATCCATAACAATGATTCAGAACGCGCAATCAGGCACATTGTGATTGGGAGAAAAAATTGGTTGTTTTTTGGGAGCCCCGAAGGAGCCAAGGTGGGGGCAAATCTTTTCTCTCTGGTGGCGACCTGCAAGACTTTGGGAATCAACCCAGAGAGCTACCTCGAAGACATCCTTCAAAAAGTGGATACGACGCCCATGTCGGAGATCGCCAGGCTGACACCCTGGGCTTGGGCGGAAGAAATGGGCAGAGAGCCTAATCCCCCAGTGAACAACTAGATTCGCGAGCCGGTGAGCCTAGCTCCGAGCCCGGGCAACATGGGTTCACCGGACTCGTACTCCTGAAAGCCAGGATCCGGTAAAAATGTTTGTCGCTGACAGGACTTTTTTCTTGTCGTCGATCACCGAGGACGATTTTTAGGTCGGTTGGCCTGATGCCTTGGGCGGCTTCCAGCATTTCGGCCAGGCAGCAGAGCTGGACCAGGAAATAGGGCTTGGTCTGGAGGGAAAGCTTCGTATCTCAGGTTTCGTAGCTGTAGTCCCCCAGTTTCGAGGGCTTTTCGGTCAAGTCCCAAGTTTCCTGTCAAATCTCTGAGTATGGCTCCTCGCTTCTGCACCTAGGCTACTGAATTCTGCTTCTCCGAACCGGTAAAGACCTCTCTTATCAGGCTGTCGATCCGTGCGGCTGTGAAAGCATCCATA
>JAHJDP010000074.1 GCA_018831195.1 Candidatus Eisenbacteria bacterium
ACGTCGAATCTTGCCATTTGAATACTGTTGCATTTGATCCTCCAAGCTTGAATGGATATAAAATCCAGCATTTTGCTGGGATAGCTATTTTATAATCCATTGGCTTAGAGGGTGGAAGGCTCCGTGAAATGACCGCTTACAATGCAGATAGATTCGGAAATGTGCTGGGACTGAGTCAAGAAGGTACCGTATTTGAAAACCTTGCATTCACTCAAGGACACATGGACAGAGGTGGAATAGGAATCTTATTATCGCGTGAAATCTGGTTTAGAGACTGTGAATTCTTTGGCAATACAGCCAACATTGAGGGCGGTTGTTTTGCCATCCAAAATAACGCAATCGCTCATTTCGAGAATTGCAGTTTCGAAGATAACCTAGCTTGGGGAACTGGGGGAGGGGCCATTCAGGTCGATGAAGGTGGATCAATAGAATTGGAACATTGTGTATTCAGAGGTAATCATGTGGTTTGGGCTTGCCCCGAAATAATGGACACACAGTTTAGACATCTCTGGCTGCCTCGAAGGCAGTCGGGCTGACGTACCCGAGGTACGAGTGAAGACGTTTCCGATTGTAGAATTCCTCGATGTAACGGAACACGTCGGCCATGCCCTCTGTGATCGTATTGTACCCGTTTTCCGGCATCCACTCCGTCTTGTACGACGAAAAGAAACTTTCAGCCACGGCATTGTCCCAGCAGTCGCCCTTTCGGCTCATGCTCGCCGTGATGCCGAGCCGCTTGAGTTCGTCGGTGAACGCCGTCGCCGCATACGTGCTTCCTTGATCCGAGTGAAAGACCAGGTCGACCCCAGGACACCGATTCTTGACTGCCATATCGAGCGACCGACGGACCAGCTCCGTGTCGTTCTCCGTGCCCATTCCCCATCCGACGATCTTCCGCGAGTAAAGATCCAGCGTCGTGGCAAGGTAGAGCCAACGCTCCCGGGTGGGAATGAAGGTCACATCCGCGACCCACACCCGGTTCGGCTCCGAAACCGTGAACTCGCGAGCGACCAGATTCTCGGCGCAAGGGAGCGAATGGTTCGAGTCGGTGGTCTTGCGGAATCGCTTCTTCCGCCGCGCTCCCAAGCCGTTCTTGCGCATCAGACGTGCCACCCGATGGCGACCGCAGATCTTCCCGCGGGTCCGCAGCTCTCTCGTCATTCGCGGACTGCCGTAGGCCTGCCGCGTCGTTTTCTGCACCGCCCGGATCTGCTCAAGCAACAGCCGATTCTTCAGCTCCCGGTCGCTGGCCGGCCGGGTCCGATACGAGTAGTAACCGGCTCGCGAGACTTCCAGGGTCCGGCACATCAAGCCGAGCGGATACTCGTTGGCATGCTGCTCGATCACACGGAACCTCGCGAGCGTTCCTTCGCGAAGTACGCCGCCGTTTTTTTTACAAATTCCAGTTCCATGCGGAGTTGCCGGTTCTCTCGCTCCAGGCGACGCAGTTCCTCGTCCGCAACCTTGAGACGACCCTTCCCTGGAAACGCCTCCTCTCGGTCGGCCAGAACCTGCTGCTTCCAGCGGCCCAACAGACCGGCACCAATCCCGAGTTCTCGGGCCACCTCCGACATCAATCGATTCTGCTCGACAACCTGGCGCTGCGCCATCAACTCATTGTCCTACAACGCAAAGCCAGGAAACCACGGCTGAAAGACCGGGACCGGCTCCTCTGGAGCCTTCTGGCCCGCTTCTGGACGGACTGGAGGAGGCACCTCATCCTCGTCCAGCCGGAGACGGTTATCCGTTGGCATCGCCAGGGATTCCGTCGGTACTGGAGATGGAAGAGCCGGGGGCCGGGACGGCCGAAGGTGCCGCAAGAGATCCGCGATCTCATCCGTCAGATGTCCCAAGCGAATCTTCTGTGGGGCGCGCCGAGGATTCATGGGGAGTTGTTGAAACTCGGCATCGAGATAAGTCAGGCCGTGGTGTCCAAGTACATGGTGCGTCGTCGGAAACCGCCATCGCAGACCTGGCGCACGTTCCTCTCCAATCACGCCAAGGACATTGTGTCGATCGACTTCTTTACCGTTCCAACAGTGACATTCCGGGTTCTTTATGTGTTCATCGTCTTGAGCAATGATCGCCGGGAGGTTGTTCATTTCAATGTTACCGGCTCGCCGACCGCCGCCTGGACCGGACAGCAGATGATCGAGGCGTTTCCTTGGGACACAGCGCCGAGGTTCCTGATTCGGGATCGGGACAAAATCTACGGCGCAGACTTTATTCGGCGACTCGGATCGATGGGGATCGAGCAGGTTTTCATCGCCCCGAGATCTCCGTGGCAGAGCCCATATGTGGAGCGCGTGATCGGTTCTATCAGAAGAGAATGTCTGGATCATGTGATCATCTTCAACGAACGGCATCTGCGCCGGGTGCTCAGGTTGTACTTTGATTATTATCATAGATGTCGCACGCATCTGGGCTTGGAGAAGGATTGCCCCGTAGCGAGACCGGTGGAACCTCCGGAGCGGGGGTTAGTTGCCTCTGAGCCGATGGTCGGCGGTCTGCATCACCGCTATTTTCGGCAAGCCGCTTAGTTTAGGGATCGGCTGCATGGGCATCGTGTACATGGGATTACTGGCCATAATCCTGACTAAGATTGCTGACGTCATTCCATTCTGTCCCTCCGCCATCCGATCTGATATCATAGAGCCGGTTCCATGGCGAGGCCGGGCTGGGTAAGAGTCGTGGATCTTGGGTTGGATGGCATTTGTGGAAGCGACAGGGCCTGAAAGGATCGGGGGCAATACTGGAGGCGCTGCAGACAGGGTGTTGGATCGGGGTGAGGTGTAATCATTTTCTATACAGGAGCTTAAGACTACCCCACGTAGCATTTTTCGTCGGTGTTTGGTCGCAGGCGGGATCAAGACGGCCGATGAGATCGCAGCCTTCCGGGGAATTTCCGGGAGCACATGGGCTTTGGAATGCAATATGGAAGTCTCCCAATTCAGGATCACAGAACCTGGGGTCAAGTGAAATATTGTCTTCTATAAAGGCGTTATCAGGATTTGTCAACTCGAGTGAGTCGGGCCAGAAGTTGTTGCAGGTTATGTGCATCCCGACAGATGAAGATGCGACAACAGGCGATTCAAAAAATATATTATTGCTGCAAATTGGATGATTCCCATGATCTGAATTGAAGACCACGAATGTACCCACTATGGTGTTGTGATCGAATTGTATTGCGGAATTAGAATAATTCATCCAGAATTGAAAATCAGTTCCCACCGTGTGGCCGACGCTATTCCATACATGATTCTCTGTGAAGATCAGTGAAAAGTGTGGATCTCCCACGGTTAGGCGGGGAGCAAGCTTAATGCGCGTCGCACATGGTCCGTCCAAATCCAAAAACGAATTACCCTTTATAGTCGCTGAGAGGTTGGCCACGCGTAAACCTGTACGGCCATCGCAAGATCCAGATCCTTGAAAACGACAATCAATTATTGATATGGGGCCGGTGCCACTGGAATATAATGCCGCCCCGAAAGCTCGCGATCCTGAGTGGATATAAAAATCACAGTCCTTTACAATGCTCTCTTCAAAATTATAAATGTAAGCAGAGCCACCGACGTCGTCAGCATCATTGTTATCGAATACGCACCCGACCATCGTAACCGTGAAGATGTCCGACAAATAGACGGCCCCGCCTCCCATAGATGAATCATCCAGCAGATAATTGTCATGAAAGTGACAATCTTGAATTGTCGCCGATCCTCCAAGGCCCCGGCTCCACCAAGATATGGCACCACCTGAAATAAGCCCATATTCTTCCGGGGCCCCACCCCCATTCCGGAGCGTAAAACCCTCTACAATGAGATCTTCGGCATCCCCGCCAACCATGTAGATGATACTTTTCTCTCTTCCTTCGATAATGGCTGAACCATCCAATATGGTATTCTCTTTGCCTTCAATGCCAATGAAAGCCAGGGATTTGCTTTCAAGCGGGATGTGCTCATAGTAAGTCCCAGGACCGACAAGAATAGTGTCCCCAGAGGCTGCGATTTCCGCTATGGCGCCGATCTGATTTTCAGGCTGAGCCGGGTTCCACTCCACTGTCCATGTCGTGGCCTTTGAATTGCTGCTGACTAATAACGTTCCAAACGATATTAAGGCAACCATAGCCCGCGATCGGAAAAGCGATAGCAGGCTAAATGGTGAGTCAAGGGGATTCACATTCACCCCATTTCCTGCCATTCCAATTCTCTGCATAGCCCAATTACCGAATTAGGACGAGACGTCGGGATTCGCTTTTGATATCAGTGCTTGCGGTTAACCAATAGACACCCGATGAAAGCATATGGTCGCTATCATCCATCCCATCCCACATAATATCAAAGGCTCCGGGGGCTTTGTGGCCATCAACTAAACGTCTTATTATCCTTCCGGTGACGTCAATAAGAGAAATCTCTACATGACCAGCTGACTCTATTGAGAATCGGAGATTACTATGCGGACGAATTGGGTTAGAGAATGGAGCGATCGATATGGCGCTTGTTGCCAAATTCCCTCCGTCTGAAACACCACTCGTCGGTCCCGTCAAATACACCACGTGTATCTCAAGGTCATCGAGTGATGTCCCGACCCAAATAAAATTTTCGCCTTCATAGTACCCGTATAAATACCCGCTGACAAGAGATTCTCCTGTTTCTTGATTTATCGTTGTCATAGAGCAATCATGTATGCCCTCTTCCACCATTGCGACCAAAATCTCATCGTCCTCAAACGTTGGAAAAGTATTCGAGCTTACGCGCCTCACCCAAGCAACACGATCGGGCGAATGCTCCGGAGAGGGGTTTTGAAGAACAGGTACCCAGAAATAAGCTGATGCCAGCCATTGAAGCCATTCCGTATCGCCTATAGTAAAACTCCTGACCGGTAGAATGGAGTACATATCATCCGCGGTGAAGACTGTCTCATGCCAAATATAGTCCAATGCTGATTCGACCGCGCCTCCAACATTCAGTCTTCCCTTCCCATAATCTTCGGCCTCACAGGTTTCACAAACTCGACTATAAGTATCTGGGTCCCACGGATCCTCACTGAACGGAAGCGCCGTACCTTCCAGTAATCCGATGACATCCTCGGCCTCGATATAATAACCCCTTTCCGCATGATGGATCGCCTGCAATAATCCGATGGCTCCTGACGCTTGCCCGGCAGCCCCTGATGACCCTATCCCAGTTGAAAAGTAGTAGTCGGCATATCCTTCTTCTGGAAGTTCAACTAATAATGGATGAGTTGTAACCGCTCTTCCGGAGGATGGGGCACAAATTTTTACATTGCCTGGTCCTGCTAAATTAAGAGTCGTGTCTGGACACAGGCCTGTACTTTCGGCAGTATAACAGGTGTTATCCTCTTCCCAGAACTGGCCAAGCCAGGTATATCCAGCGACGCCGACAACAAAGGGAAATGCACAGGGATACCCTACTGCCGGCGTTGGATATTCGTGGCCGGCACTGGAGGCCGCTGTCACAATGCCTATTTGAAGGGCATTCCAAAAAGCAAATATCGAATCCTCCAAATGGTCTTCCAATCCGACATCACCGAATGAACAATTCAGTGCAACTGTGCGTCCTGGAATATGTCCATTCAACGTCTCGGTTACCAGATTATTAACGTATGTACGGTACATATCCGTGACATAGCCACAACCCTCGACCAATAGCCCATCCTGATAATCGACGCAATCCCAATAGCTGCAGTGGGGGATGGCAATATCCAGGATTGAGCAATCTGGACAGATCCCCGCAACGCCTATCTCATTATTTGTTAAGGCGGCCGCGAGGCCAGCCATTTTTGTTCCATGATCGCCACAGAAATCAATATCATAGTAATGAAATCGTGAGAAAAGCTCGGGATCCGGCAGCTGGCTGTTGATGGATCTCAAGTCTTCATGTCCAATAGGGTCATGCCCAACCCAATTGTCAAAAATCCCAACATCGGCGACAGCAATGACAATATCCGGATCACCGACCCCTTCATACCAATATTGAAGAGCGTCTAAATCGAGATCGTACTCGGAAAGGGCTTGCTGACAGCATACCTCATCGGTCCTAAGACCTTCGTTTTTAAGATTCCATTGAGCGTCGTCTGAAATGTAGCGCCAACTGTCAAAATACTCGTCATTTGGAATGCTTTGGAGTTTTAGTCCGCGGTTGCCTACGGACCCAATGCTTCTTATGCCTGGCACACGCTTAAGTGCCCGCAGCGCCCCGGTTGCCTCCTCTATTCCGGGGAACGTCACCTGAAAATAGCCCGATAGGTCAATGAGCTGAACTCGCTTGCCGTTAATCCCGACGCCAGTCGTATCTGAAGGGCTGGATTGGGGGAAAGTTTTCATGAGGGTCAGGGCCCCGTGATTGGCCAAAGCTCTCCGAATGTTGGAATTTCTAAAGTCTACCTCCTCAATCGGAATTGAGTTCCCCGTATAGAATGTTGGATGTTGGGGCTGGACACTAGTTGAAAAGCGGATGGACAAAACGTCAGAGGTAGCCACCGGATCCTCGGGCGCGTCTTCTTCGCCTCCATCAGCCCAGGGCTCTTCGTCGTCCCCACCTCCATCTAACCCGCCGGGACAGGGATTATTCCCTGCCACGCCAAATCCCATCACGCCATAATCCATGATTGCGTCTGTCCCGGCTGTTTGAGTGCAGTCAACGAATGCTCCGCCTTGGACTGAATGAGCCGTGAGCGGAATCGTTCCATTCGAATAGGCATAGGTCAGAAACCAATAAACCGGAACCATTTCGCCACCCAGGCAATCAGGCGCCCAACTCACCGCTGTTCCCTCACCGGGATCAGGCCAGTTAGCCGTGGCGACTTCTAGGGGAGATCCAATAATGTCACATGGCCCCCAGCTGCCCATCGCCAAATTTTCTGGATCATATTGTCCAAGCCCGAAGGTGAACGTATTGAGCCGATCAGATACATCATCGGGAAAGGCGGCGATCACAAACCATTTCTGGGGAGTGCCATCGGCGGCTGCGGTTGGATTGAGTTGGCTGCAATCTCCCGGGAGGGTCAGATCCCCGCAGGAAGCAGAGTAGACCAACTGTGGGTCATGGTGGACGACAAGAACCCCGCCTTCATTAATCCCAGCAAATGCGCTTGATACAAAAGCACATAGGGCAAACAGAACTGTTACCGGTCTCATCTCACCCTCCTAAATCACCCCAGTCGTTGAGTCAGCTCACAGTCCAGATAATGGGATTCAAGCGATGCCGGAAGCCTCACCCTAGAAACACAAAATCCGTCACCCCATCGCTGGAATGAACGGATTCATACTTCCTTCGGCTGCTTCGATGGCACGGCTCCATCTACGCCTCCGCTTGATTTCCAACTGCCAATTCAGACTAACGGGCAACCCCTGGAATTGTCCCAGTAATGCGATCTGCAGGAAGGATATGCCAATCCCTACTTGGTGTCAATCCCAATTGTGCGACGGCTGGATTGGGAGGGATTCGCTTGACTGGCGATGGCGAGAGATAGGGAGGGGTGATCCAGTGGCCAAGCCGCCGACGATGGAAGCACATTATTGCCCTTCCAGGTTGTCCGCCCGGCTCTCATCTTATACATCCGGCTAATTCTTAACCCCTGGTACCGACTCGCACGGATGTGGGTTCGTGCGACCAAAGTGGGTTTCGGTGGAGGATCGAATTTATAAGTGACATGCACAATGGCTCGCTTCTTCCCGCCTTCCTCAACTGTCTCCACCCGGATTTGTTCAACCAGGGTCTCGAGGACGGGACCGGGATCACGAAGGAAGGCTTCCAGATCAGCCCAGATCAGGTTCTCGATTTCACTGACACGCCCCCGTCTCTTGGCTGCCAAACGGAGAAACCTCGGGCCGCGCCAGTGGGAGATGGCGTGGCCCACATTTTCCCGGCTCAGCCTCAGCTCCCAATCCTTTGCTGCCCATAGAAATCCAGCCCCGAATCCCGGCCTGGCACTTGGCCCCAATGAATGTTATTATTCTGGTGCGACGATATGCAGCTCAATCCCACTTAAGGGGGGGGTCCCATGTTGATTCGCTTAATACTGTTTGGACTGTTCCTATTCCTTATCCCAGCTATCTGCCCAGCTACTACTTGGAATGTTTACGAAGATAGTTCGGGTGACGCGCCCACTATCCAGGCCGCTATAAATGCGGCTGAGGAATATGAGACCATATTAGTTAGCCCAGGAATCTATAATGAATCAATTGACTTCCACGGCAAGGTGTTACGCATTCTTAGCACAGATGGACCAAGCGTCACAACAATCACGGCGCTGGGCTTAAATAGCAGAGTTGTCACGATGCAGGAATCATGCGGATCTTTCACCGAACTGGGTGGATTCACAATCACACAAGGTAACGACCGCGTGGGTGCAGGCATACGATGCGATGCACCTGCCCTTATACAAGGCTGCATTATTGAGTGGAACACTGCTACGAGAGATTCGGGTTCTATATACCCAAAGGGTGGGGGTGTTTTTGCGGGTGGAGGCTGCCGTATCATTGGGAATGTGATTAGACATAACCGTTCACTCTTTTGGGATCCTGGCCCCGGGCCGGATCCATGTGATATGCCGTACGGTACTGGAGGAGGCGTTGATTGTCGTGGCTGCATATTGGAGCGCAATGAGGTCACCGAGAATATTTCGAAGATGGGCGGTGGTGTATTGGCGTTGGGGGCCAGTCTAAGGGGCAATCTATTCCGTGGAAACGTAGGTGTCTCAGGCTCAATAATTGACCCACGATGTCTATATGCTGGCCGGAGTGGTGGCGTATATGCTGAAGATTCGGAGCTTGAGAGAAATGCATTTCTTGGGAATACCGCCTATGTAGCCAGTGAGCTGGTTGCAACTACAAGCTGTGAAATTAGAAAAAACATCTTTCATATTGAGTCCTGTAGCTACAGAACTTTTTGTCCCGGAGTCAAAATCCATGGCTCGAATATTGTGGTTGAACGCAATACATTTGTCGGACCTGGCGCCCCAGTCGACTTCCCCATTTGGGGTGTGAATGGAGAAAAATCTTGGGTTGGGAATATCTTCTTTAGAGCACATGTTGGTTATGAACCGCCAGGGGGGTTTTTAAATGCTAATAGTGAAGAGAGCGAAATGATGACGCCCGGGCATGTTCTCTTTTCAAATGCTATTCCTCCACAGTCAATGATTCCTGAAGATGACTTTTATCTCACATCAGGCCAGTTCGATCAAGGGAGCTTTGAGGGAAATATCATCCATGATTCCTTGGTCGCCGAGAATGTTAATATCTATTTCCCTGATTGGCAGACCAATAATCTCATTGGCGATCCCCTTTTCTGTGATCAAGAGGAGAGCGATTTTCGCCTACTTCCCGACAGTCCGGCCCTGCCGGGCAACAATCCTTTCGGCTGGCCAGACACGATCGGGGCGTTCGGAATTGGTTGTGATGCAGTTCCTGTATTGCTATGGGGATTTACAGCTCGTTGGGAAAATAATCAAGCGGTGCTCACATGGTTTCTGGCGAGTGATCTCGGAGGCGGAGGGCTGCATATTTATCGGAAGGCCATACCCGAAGGAGAATTCAAAAGACTGACTTCAAGACTGTTGCCGGTGTGCTCATCCTGTTGCTTCACAGATTCAGATCCTCCTGCCGAAAGCTCTATTCGCTATGTCGTCCGGTTCGTCGGCCATTCGGGTTCCGAAATGTTTCTGGGCGAGACTGATCTTCCACCACGAAAAGCAGAGATATCGCTCGAAGAGCCATTTCCTAATCCCGCAACCGGACTTGTTGCTTTTAAGTGTCGGGCGCCAATTGGAAGTTGGGCAACAATTACGGTTTATGATGCCGCCGGACGTCTTGTGCGAACCCTCTGGGATGGTCCTGTTGCGGAGTATTCCAAAATTGTCACATGGACTGGACGAACGGAAGAAGGGATTCCGGTAGTATCGGGTATGTATTTCGTCAGGTTTCAAAGTGGTGGTCAGGCGTTTACGCAAAAGGTGCTCATGATCCAATAGTCTTTTTCGATCCAGCCCGCCAGGGCATGGCCAAAATTGGTTCAAATTTTAGCTATACCCTGGTGTGGTTATAAGGCGGATTTTAACGCCCACTGTGCGTTTGCATGCGTTTAAATTACTGGCCAGTAATCCCCCACATCCACCCACATCCGAACGCAATACGCCGCCCAATTTTTACCCCCGGCACCGACGCGCACGGGTGTCCGTGTGAGCCGTAGGGATTTTGTAAAGAGAAGGAGAATAGCGCCAACTCAGGCTGAGGCGCACCTCGTGACAAACCGCGCCAGATCACTCCAGCTCTGGGCGCGGGAGATATCCGTCTTGGCAATGCCGGATAGGCTCAGTACGCCGGCCGAAGGTGATGAAGAGGAGTCCTTGTACAAAACAGGCGCGATTTGCTCAAGAATCACGCGGCCCAGGGCGGGGAAATGCCGGGCTCTGGAGGCAAGATATCCGGTGGGGTAGATTTCCGGCTTCAATCTATAGATGGCGGCGTCGCGGGCGAACGCACCGGCCGAGCCGCCGCGCATTTCATGAAACCAGAAACCGGATATGGAGCGGGGAACAAGTTGACCTTCCTCAATCGACTGATAGAGACGGGTCAACCCAAGAGTGGCGGAAAGAATCCGCTTGGTGTCGAGCCAGGTGATCTGTTCATCGCTTGCGGCTCGTCCAGCCCGTTTGAAGGCTCGGCGATAACGCCGCCCTCCCGGTTTAACAAACAAACGCTCCACCACCCGCCGCCCTTCGCGAAGAATCGCCTCGCTGAATACCGGCGCTCGCAAAAACTCTCCGGGCGGATGACCCAAAAGACAACATCCGACACGTGTTAAACTGGTTAAATCCATTTCGGAGAGGGGTGAGTTCCACAGAGCGCGGCAGAGCACCCGTCCGTCGGCCCAATGTGTGCGAATTTGGAAGCCGGTGGGGGATATTTCACGGACAATGGCATTGTCATTATTGATGCCGATTTCGCGATCGCCCTTTTCGTCAATGACTCCGGGAACAGGTGTGAAATTGATGACAAGCCGGCGGGCCAACCCCGGATAGGCCCGCACCAGGTGGCTCCACAACCGCAGAGACATGGCGGTGTTTTCAGATGTCATCGGCTCGCTTGAGAAGGCCGTAAGATTGATATCGCTGAATCCACGGGAAAACTCGCCGAGCGCGATGCCGCCGTAGAGCACGAAAGAATATAGATGCGGGACGATATGGCGCGCCTCATGGACGAGGATTTCAAGCAGTGACGCCAGATCTCTATCAAGCGTGTTCAATCCCTGCCAGATTCCGCGGGGGGCGACAACAAGGGGCGTCCATGTCAAAGGCAAGTCTTTCAAAACAAATCTCGCGCGTTTAATGCCGTTGAACAAACATCGGCTCAATCTCAATTATAACACCAATCCCCGGAAAACGCTTCTCAAGAAGTGACGTTATCTTCGCTTTTAATGAATGTTCCTCTTTCTTTCCCAAATGGGACGGGACGGCTATATCAAATAGAACGTTAAAATGCTCTGCCGACCCGATAATCCGGAGATCGTGAAATGACTCGCATCGGGAATCCTCGGCGACGGCCGTATCGAGAAGACGCCGTATCGCTTCGTAATGGGGGTGATCCCGATTGACCGGATCGATATGCGCGACGACCAGACGCGGCTTTCCCTGGGAGATTCGATTCTCCACGATCTCGGATATCGTATGGAGATCCATCGGATCCTCATTGCTGTCCACCTCGATATGCAGCGAGATGACTTCGGATTCGCCGTACCGATGCACGATGATGTCATGAACCCCCTCGACCCCGTCAACAGCAAGGGCTGTGCGGCGAATGTCTTCCACCTCCTCATCGGTTGGAGCCTCGCCAAGGAGATGGCTCACCGAGCGGCGGCCGATGGTGAATCCGGTCCAAACGATAATGATCGAGACGCCGATCCCGGCCACGCCGTCGACCCAGAGGACCCCGAATCGGGCCAAGATGAAGCTGACAATGACCAGTCCGGTGGCGATGGAGTCTGTCCGGTGGTGCCAAAAGTCGGCCTCAAGGGCATCCGATCCGATCTGCCGGCCCAGTTTCCGGGAGAATCGGGCCAGCCATTCCTTAATCACAAGGGTGACAAAGAGTATGCCCAGCATGAACCAGGAGATATTCAAAATCCGCGGGTGGATGAGCCGCTCGATGGAGGAACGAAGGAACTCGACGCCGGCTACGATGAGAAGTACCGCAACAACAAGTGTAGCAATTGTTTCCGCTCGTCCATGCCCGAACGGATGTTCCTCGTCAAACGGCTTTCGGGCGATACGAAATCCGACAATAACAACGATAGATGTGGCCATATCGGCAAGGGTATGAATGGCGTCGGCGATGAGGGCGATCGAGCCGCTCATGACCCCCATGGCCCCCTTGATCAGGAAGAGGATGATATTGACGATCACTCCCACCCAGCCCTCCAGAATGCCGACACGGGTTCGGAATTCAGGATTTTTTACGGGATCCTCTGGTCCAGCGAACCGGTTGACCAGCCGCTTTGTCAGCATTTCTGAAAGATCCTCCTCGCTTTCGAGAATTGTGATCAGGGGGGAACGGCTGTATCTTAAGGGATTATATAGGCCCCGGCAACGCGGTGGCGTTTCGGGGCCTGCCTTATCTGGAAAAGCAGAAGGATGGAATCGAGAACCATGACCGCAAAGTCTGAAAATAAATACGATCCGGCCGCGATAGAAAAGAAATGGCATAAGATTTGGGATGAACAGCGCCTCTTTGCGCCGGATCATAAAACGGCCAAGAAGCCCTTTTACAATCTCGTGATGTTCCCTTATCCCTCGGGTGAGGGGCTGCATGTCGGGAACTGCTTCGCCTTTATCGGGGGCGATATCTACGGCCGCTATCAGCTGATGAACGGCTATGATGTTTTTGAGCCGATGGGATTTGATGCTTTTGGGATTCATTCAGAGAATTTCGCGATTAAAAAGAAAACCCACCCGATGAAGCTCATCCCCTCCAATATTAAAAATTTCCGGCGGCAGCTCAAACAGCTGGGGTTTATGTTCGATTGGGATCATGAAGTTCAAACAATCGACCCCGATTACTATCGTTGGACGCAGTGGGTTTTTCTTCAGTTACACAAAGCCGGATTGGCCTATCGCGACAAGGCGCCGGTCAACTGGTGTCCCGAATGTCAAACGGTGCTCTCCAACGAGCAGGTGATCAGCGGGATGTGCGAACGGCATCCCGAGACGGCGGTGGAGCGGCGCGACACGGAGCAATGGTTTTTCCGGATTACAGACTATGCGCAAAGGCTTTTGGACAATCTGGAGTGGATTGATTGGTCGGATATCACAAAAACGGCGCAGCGAAATTGGATCGGTCGGTCAGAAGGCGCTGATATCGAATTCCAGCTTGAGGGATGCGATAAGCGCATCTGTGTTTTTACAACGCGCCCCGATACGCTCTTCGGCGCCACCTACATGGTGCTCGCGCCGGAGCATCCGATAGTCGACGAGCTGACAGCACCGGCGCAGCGCGAGGCGGTGAAACGGTACCGTGAGGAGGCCTCGCGCAAGAAAGAGATCGATCGCCTGGCCGCCGGACAGGAGAAGACCGGTGTGTCGCTGGGGGCGCACGCGATCAATCCCATTACAAATAAGCCGATCCCCATCTGGATTTCTGATTATGTTCTGATGGATTACGGAACAGGCGCGATTATGGCCGTTCCCGCGCATGATCAGCGGGATTTTGAATTCGCCACGGTCTTTAAGCTTCCTATTGTTCAAGTTATTGACGGACCGGATGTCAAACAGCCGCTGGAGGAAGCCTATACGGGCGACGGGAAAATGATCAATTCCGCTCCGTACGATGGCATGGATTGCCGCGAGGTGATGAAGAAAATCACCGCCGATCTGGAGGCCAAAGGACTGGCGCGGAGCCAGGTGCAATATCGTTTGAGAGATTGGTGTATCAGCCGGCAGCGGTACTGGGGCCCGCCGATTCCGATGATTCACTGCGAGAAGTGCGGGATTGTTCCGGTGCCGCAGGAGGATCTGCCGGTGCGTCTGCCCGAGGCGGATAACTTCATGCCCGACGCATCGGGGCGGCCGCCGCTGGCCCGTTTTGAGGAATTTTACAAGACCACCTGTCCCAAGTGCGGCAAAGAGGCGCGCCGCGACACCGACGTCAATGACACCTTCCTCGATTCGGCCTGGTACTTCCTACGCTATCCCAATACCGGTAATGATAAGGTTGCCTGGGATCCGGAGATCACTAGGAAGTGGCTGCCGGTCGACATGTATATCGGCGGGAATGAACATGCGGTGCTGCACCTGATGTACACGCGGTTCATCTATATGGCCTTCAAGGATATGGGACTGGTTGAAGGCCAGGAACCGTTCAAGAAATTCCGGGCACATGGCCTGCTGATCAAAGAAGGGAATAAGATGTCGAAGAGCCGGGGGAATATCGTAACCCCGGATGATTATGTCGAACGGTACGGCGCCGACACGCTGCGGATGTACCTCATGTTTCTGGGGCCGTTCCAGGAGGGGGGCGATTTCCGGGATACCGGGATCAATGGTGTCCGGCGGTTCCTCGAACGAAGCTACAGGTTCTTTGCTGAACATTGTGAAAGAAGCAAAGACAATGGTGTGCGGATGAAGAATGAGGGAGAGTTGGCGAAGCCGCTCCTCACAAAGATCCATCAGACGATACGCAAGGTGACGCAGGACATCGAAAATCTATCTTATAATACGGCGATTGCAGCGATGATGGAGTTGTTCAATGAGCTGAAAGCCGCAGAAAAGATCAACCGCTGGACGCTGGAATCGTTCGCCCTGATGCTGACGCCTTTCACGCCGCATCTGGCTGAAGAGTTGTGGGAGTTGCTCGGTCACTCCGAAACGATTCATCGAGCGACATGGCCAGAATACGATCAGGCGCTGGCCACGACCGATACGGTCGATATCGCCATTCAAATCAACGGCAAACTGCGCGGCACTATTCAGGTGGCGAGGGATACCAACAGGGAGGTTGTTGAGTCCGCGTGTATGGAACACGAAAAGGTCAAGCAGCACATCGAAGGGAAGACCATACGCAAGGTTATTTATATACCCAACAAAATCGTGAACATCGTCGCCACATGACGCCAAGGGATCGGTGGGGAATGAATCACCGCGGACGGAGCATCGAAAGGTACGGACCGGCCGGCTTGCCCGGACTCCTCCTGCTCGCGATATGTTGTGTCGGCATCGGGTTATCCAGCGGCGCTATATCAAACGACGCCGATTTTTATCCCGCGGTCTACTGGCCGTCGGGCGCCACCCCGGAAGAGGGTGATCCGATCATTCTGGCCGCGGGTGAGATCCGGGAGGACCTTTCTTTCGCCCTAACGCCGAGTGGCGGAGCGATTCAGGGTATGGTGCGCGATCGATTCGGAGCGCCCTTGAGCGGGGTCATGGTTGTCGCTGAATCCGGGCGCTTCAGATCCCACGACCTGACGGATGATCTCGGCGCCTTTCACATTGATGGGCTGCCCCCCGGTCAGCACACGGTCAGGGCCTGGACGTTTGAACCCGCTTCCAGTTTCGGGGAGATGATGCCCCTCTATGCGCCCCAGGCTCAAGACGAGGCCAACGCGCAGATCTATACCGTCGAGGATGGGGGCGTATTAACAGGGGTTGAATTGACCCTGTCGCCCGGAGCGGTTATTATCGGAGCCGTCTTTGACGCGATCACGGACGGGCTGTTACCCAATTACCGGGTTGAGGCGCTGCACATTGAATCGGGAATGGTTTTCTGGACAAAGACCGACGCCATGAGTATTTACCGGCTGGAGGGTTTGCTGCCGGGAGCCTATAAAGTCGTTGTCCGAACGGGAAAGACGACGCATCTGGATGAATATTATGGCGGCGTCCACGATCCTGATGATGCGACGCTGATTTCCCTAAGCGATCCAAATGCAGGTTTTCAAGCGGATTTCGAACTGGATCCGGAGGGCCGGCTGTTCGGCTCTGTCCGGGAAGGAGATGATCCACGGGTTGGCGACGGAATCCCGAATATTGAGGTTATTGCAACAGAGCAAACGCTTGAAGTTGAACGATCCGTCTTCACCGATGAAGACGGGTTTTTTATGTTTGATAAACTTCAGACCGGATCCTATTACATCTATGTTCCGGCGATATCGCGTTTTTTCCCCAATGCCGTTAACATCGAAGAAGCCAGAACTGTCGAGATTACCGAGGGACTCGATAATTACGGCGCGGGGATGGCCGGAAACATCTTGCCGGATTGTCCAGGTATCCCAGAGCTTCTTGGCGGCATCTCAGGAACAATTGATCCGGAGGGTGACGATCCGCCGGGAGGCTGGCTTGTGCGCGCCGCATCTCAAGCATTCACCCGTGAGATCCTCGCCGAATCCGAGGGGATTTATGTGATCGATTGTCTTCCCGACGGCGACTATATCGTCAGTCTCCGGGCCGATTCTTCGCATTCGAGGCAATACTTTGATGAAGTTCCCTTTGAATATGACGCGAGTCTTGTCTCGGTGACCTTGCCCGATACAACCCGGGAGATTGACTTATTCCCTCTCAAATCAGCGGCGATCGGCGGCACGGTCATAGCTATGTCTTCATCTCTTCCTGTAAGCAACGCCCCGGTTCAGCTCCACTTGCAGGAGACGGGCGAGATCATCGACACACGTACCGATGCGTCCGGCCATTTCTCGATCCGGCGGCTCTCTGACGGAACAGGCCTTCCTCCCGGCACCTACACTGTTTCGATCGATTCATTCACAACGGGACAGATTGCGCCGACACCGGTGCGGTCCCTCAGGGCGTGGGTCGAAACGGTCCATCGCGGCGGCCGTTGGATTGTACAAGTTTTCGCTGAGCTGCCGCTCGGGGCCGGACCCTATGATGTTCGGCTCTCGCGCCAACCGGAGAATGGCGATGAAAGCATCGTTGCCATGCAGGAGACGACCGGTGCGGGAGGTGAATCCATCCTTCTTGAAGATGACGAACCGATGCCGGGTGTGTCTATTTACCAAGTTTCAGCCGCCGCCGGCGAGTATCGTTTTGAGTCGGAGCCGATGGAGGTCCGGCTTTCACGGGAAGATCCTCCCGATATTGTCTCATGGTTTTCCTGCCCGAATCCCAGCCGCAAAGAATGGCGGATGATTCTCAATGCCGGCCGGCCGATCAGCGTCGCGCTTCAGATTATTGATGCAAACGGCCGTCTTATCTGGCGGGACGATCGTGATTTGCGAGAGGGTGAGAATACCTTTATCTGGGATGGCTGCCGAAATGACGGTCAGACCTGTGCGCAGGGAATGTACTTCTTCGCATTGCGGGAATCAAGATTACTTGATTTGGTCGGCGGCGGGCAGGCAACAGAGGCCGGGACTGTGCTCGCATCCGGCCGTGTTGTTTGGATTCGGTGACAGGGAATATCAATATGCCTTGGAGTTTGGAGGGCCGAGCGGCGGTTTGTCTTGCTGCCAGCAAGGGACTGGGCCTGGGGATTGCGCGGGAGATGGCGGCGGCCGGGGCGAGAATCCTTCTGGTCAGCCGCCGCCGGGAGCCGCTCGAGTCCGCCGCGGCGCTTATCGTTAAAGATCTTGAATCAGGGGCGGCCTATCCAGGCGTCACGGTATGGCACCGGCCTGAACTTATCGCGGCCGATTTAATGGAGGAGGAAGCGGCGCCATCGATCGTCGCTCAGGCGAAGAAACATTTCGGCCGGCTCGATATACTTGTGAACAATATCGGCGGGCCGCCGGCGGGCCTTTTTCATCAACACTCGATGGAGCGGTGGGAAGAGTCATATCACCGCCTTTTCGGCTCGGTGGTGCGGCAAATCAAGGCCGCTCATCCGTTGCTGCAGAAGAGCGATGCTCCGCGTGTCCTTACAGTGACGTCCGTCGCGGCGCGCCAGCCGATCGAGGGCCTCGTCCTCTCCAACACGTTCAGGCCCGGTCTTGTCGGCCTGGTAAAAACGCTGGCGCAGGAGTGGGGTCCCGACGGGATCCTCATTAACAATTTAGCACCCGGGATGTTTGCAACAGAACGCATCGCCGAGGTTGAGGAAGCCACGGCCAAGCAGAGGGGCATATCCCGCGAGGCCGTCCGCCAAGAGAGACTCGCATCGATTCCACTGGGACGTTTCGGGGACCCGCGGGAACTGGGGCGCGTGGCGGTTTTTCTCGCCTCTCCGGCGAACAGCTACATTACGGGACAGACGATTCTTGTTGATGGTGGATTTTATAAGGGTCTGTAGCGCCGGGAGGTGTGGGGCGGGGCTCCCATTTGGGGTAAATGGAAGCCCCGTGGGGTCAGCGAGGATTGTTAAGGCTCGATCTTGTTTGGGCGCAAGACGGCCTACTTAGCTTTCGCTGAAAATCCTGATATTTCCCGAACCGGTATCCAGCTCAATATCCAGATCGCCGTCACCCAGCGTGAGCTCCAGTTCGTCCTTTGATGTCGTGACATCGACAGCCTCGGGCAGCTTGAAATGAATCTTTCCATTACCGGTATCGGCCTGCAATTCCGCGCTGGCATCGCGGGGGAGTTCCAGATGGATGCCGCCGGAGCCGGTGTCAACGAGGAGCTTCCCGCGGGGGGTTTCATCAAGGATAACCTCGACATCTCCGGAGCCGGTATCGATATTGATATACCCAGCCGAAACCCCATCGAGTGTGACATCTCCGGAGCCGGTATCAACATCGACCTTATCCGAGATGAAATTAAAGAGCTGTACGGATCCGGAGCCGGTATCTACGAGGATCTGAGCGCACTGCATCTCTTTGAGAAAAACATCCCCGGATCCTGTGTCGATGTCAATGGGGCCTTTGATGTCGGTTCCTTCCACATCGCCGCTGCCGGTATCAATGAGTATCTCACCACCGACTTGCTTCACTGAGACGTCCCCTGATCCGGTATCCGCCGTCAGCTCGCCTCTGCAATTGGTAAAGGATAGATTTCCCGAGGCCGTATCCAGAGTGATGTCGCCGACGGCATCGACCGCATCCATTTTTCCGACGCCGTTTTCCACTTTCAAGACTTTCCCCTCGGGAATCTGGATATGAAAATCACACCAAACCTCGACTTCACCGGAATTATTGCTGACGGTGATTTTCTTGTTCGAGGCCCGGAAAACTTTCGAGAGCACCGAAACATCATCATCGAAATTCCAGCCGGAGAAGCTGGTCTTCCCTTTGTGCTCCGGGTATTTGTATTTCCGGTATTTATCCAAGGGATAAACGACATTGAGCAGGGTGCTTTTCCCTTCATCGAGCTTGAACTCCAATAGATGTCCGTCGGAATTTTTGCCTCCGATAACGGCTGTAACAACAAATTCATTTCCCGATGCCGGTTCAACTTTAACGCTCCCGATCATGTTCCGGATCGTCAATGAGCGGGCGTCGATATGCCAGCTCCTTTCCCGATCCGCGGCATTTGTCGGGCTATTGAAGGCCCCGAGGATAGCCAGGATTGTGAAAGCGAAGAGAGTCAGACCAACTATCGAGGCGCGGCCATTGTAACATTTTATCTTTTGCATAATCCCCCCAGGAAAAAAGGCCATCAGCTCAGAGTCTGTAGAGAAATACGCTTTCTGACGCCCAGGGTTGCATCCGATGACGGGCTCCTTTTCCCGCGAATCCTTACCGGAACTCTTTCTGGAAGGAACGGGCATGGAGCGCTAGAATACCCAATGGTTCCTGACGCGGGGACATCAGCCAAGGGCGGGAGACTATAACATGAAGACAGTCAAAAGATTACGTGGTTTGATCGGGTTTGTTCCGGCTTTCCTCCTATGGGGCCTCGGCTTATCGGCTCAGACCGCGATTGCGGATATCTTCCCCATCAGTGCGTACGCGAATTTTGCGGAGGAAGGGGAGTTTGAGGCGGCGATCCCGTCCCCGAGCCAAGGGCTCGGTTACCCGGTGGGCTCCCGGCCGGCGACACACCGGGAAATTCTGGACTATTTCGAGTCCTTGGCCGGCGCCAGTCCGCGGGCCGAACTCATCAAGTATGCAGAAACGCATGAGGGGCGGGAGCTGATAGTCCTCATCGTCTCCTCTGAAAAAAACATCGCCCGTCTAAATGAAATCCAAGCCGCAATGGCCCGGCTGAGCGATCCCCGGGGGCTTTCCGGCGCAGAACGGGAGCGGCTGCTGGAGTCCACTCCCGCCGTCTGTTGGATGGCTTATACAATACACGGTGATGAAATGAGCGGAAGTGATGCGGCGCTGGCCCTGGCGTACAAGCTGGTGGCGGGGAAGGATTCCGACGCCGCCATGATACGCGAGCAGGCTGTTGTCATCATCGATCCCCTTCAAAACCCCGACGGCCGTGACCGCTTCATCGCTCAAATGCGATCGTTTAACGGCAAAGTTCCAAACCCCGACACGCAGAGCCTCGGCCACGAGAGCGTTTATCCCTGGGGACGCTCGAATCATTATCTTTTCGATCTCAACAGAGATTGGTTTACCATGGTGCATCCGGAAAGCCGGGGCCGCGTCAAGTTGATGATGAAATGGCACCCGCAGCTTGTCGTGGACGGACATGAGATGGGAGCCTTTGATACCTATCTCTTTTCGCCGCCGCGGGCTCCATTCAATCCGTATATGACGCCGGAATTGTTGAAGTGGTGGGGTCGATTCGCCGGAGACCAGGCAAAGGCCCTGGATCGGTATGGATGGAGTTATTACACCCGTGAGTGGAACGAGGAATGGTTCCCCGGCTACGGCTCGAGCTGGGCGATTTACTCAGGCGCCGTCGGCATTCTCTATGAGCAAGCCGGAACAGAGGGTACGGTGATTAAGCGGCCCGACGGCACAGTGCTCGAATACGGCGAGTCGGTCCACCATCAATATGTCAGCTCGATGGCGAATCTCATGACGGCGGCCTTGAACCGGCGCGGGCTGCTCGAGGATTATGTTAAAGAAAGAGACGGATCGCTGGCGCTGGGCCGTGACGGCAGGATTAAAGAATTCATCTTTCCGCCCGGGCCGGATCCCGATCGAACACGGCGTTTGATGGAGGTATTGTCAACGCAGGGGATCGAGATTGAAGTGGCGTCGGCCAGATTCAAGAGCGATGACCTCTTTGATCCCTGGGGAGAGGCCGGATCGAAGGAGTTTCCCGCGGGAACTTACAGGATCTCGCTATCCCAGCCTTCAGCGCGGCTTGCCCATGTTCTGCTCGATTTTCATCTGCAGATGCCCGATTCGTTTCTTGTGCAAGAGAGGGACTACCTTGAACGGCGGAAGGGATCGCAACTTTATGAGGTGACAGCCTGGTCGCTGGGGCATGCCTATGGTGTTCCAATCTACTGGTCGGGGCGAAGATCAAGCGGATCGTTTAAAATGGTCTCTTCTTTTCCACCGGTTGAAGGGAAGTTTGAGAATGGTGCTGCCGATTACGGCTTTGTTTTTGACGGCGAAAGTGACGCCGCCATCCTTGCCGCGGCCCGTCTCGCGACCGAAGGGTTTGTTGTCCGCGTTTCAATGGAACCCTTTCGTGTGCAAGGCCACGCCTATCCCCGCGGCAGCTTTCTGCTGCGAAACGACGCCAACCCCGGTGATCTGGCGGAGCGATTGGAGGCGTTGAGCAAAGAGCTGGGGATTACCATTCGAGGTGTCTCGACCGCTCTCGCCAACGGCGGTCCCGATTTGGGTGGCGAGCAGTTCCGCGCTCTTGTTGAACCCCGCATCGCCATGTTGAGCGGAGACGGGGTGAGCGCCGCATCGATGGGAAGCCTATGGTATCTGCTTGATTACGAAATGAATCTCCGTATTTCATTGTTAAAGACATCCTCTTTCCGGGATAAAGATCTTTCAAAATACAATGTGATCATCCTTCCTTCGGCCTGGCGCGGCGCCGGCACGTACCAGCGCATCTTGGGTAATTCGGGTGTCGCCAAACTCCGCGCATGGGTCGAGGCCGGCGGAACCCTCATCGGTATCGGCGCCGGCGCGGCCTTCCTGGCCGATACGTCGGCGGTTTTGAGCCAGGTCCGCCAGAGGCGGGATGTGTTGAAAGATTATCCGATCCCTGATTGGGGGTTGGGTCTGGCGGCGGCGGAGCGGATGGGTCGTTTTCAGGCCACGGGGATAGAGCCGCAGAAGCCGGCGGCCCCCGTCGTTGAGGGCGCCGCGCCGGAACCTGAACCTGAACCCGTGATTGAAGGTCTTGGGATACCCGGTCCGGCCAGCCCGGTTCTCGGCGCGGGGGCCGTTCCCTTCGCCGGTGAAGCCGGTCGCAACGGCGCTTGGACTCCACCCGAGGCTATAGCCCCCACTCTATCCGCGGAGGATTGGCCGCCGGTCGACGAACGGCTGCGCCTATTCCATCCACAAGGGGCTTTTCTCCGCGTCGATGTCGATACGGATGACTGGATGACGAGCGGGCTTCCTGAAAAAATCCCGGTACTTCTCGCCACCAGTTACGCCTATGTCGCAAAGGATCCGGTTCGCACGGTCGCGCGCTTTGCCCAGCCGGATCAATTGCATTTGGGCGGCCTCTTGTGGCCGGAGGCGGTAGCCCGGCATTCATTGACGGCCTGCGTCACACGCGAAGGATTGGGCCGGGGGCAGATTATTCTCATTGCCGTCGATCCCTATTTCAGGGGATATATGCACAGCACAAAGCGGTTTCTTCTGAATGCAGCGATTCTGGGGCCCGGCTTAGGGACAACTCAAACAGTGCCCTGGTAAGGAGTTTGAATCGCCGGGGAATGGATCCCCGGCGATTTTTGCGGCCGCTGTTTTGCAGCCGTTATTTTGTAACCGTCACCGTCCGTGAGTTCACAGTGACAATGCCCGTGAAGATATTGATTATGATATCCAACGGCTGCTGGGACGTTGTGATTTCATAATCTTTGGCTCCGGCCGCCATGACATTGGAGTCAACCTCATTGAGGGGAACCAATCCCCACAGGATATACCATTGGCGCGCTTCAACAATATCATTGCCGGATGGTCCCGCCCCGACCTTATGCACATGCGCCGCGCATCCGGCCAATGTCATTGCGCCCAAGATAAGAACAATAAATACCAGCCTTCTTAACATAAACTATCTCCTTTCTTTGGTATCCAGATGGTTCAAGGAACCGATTGAAGATTCCAGCGCCCCAAGTTCATCTTTATATATGCTTAATGGAAGAAAGTAATCCATTTGATAAAGGATGGTTTCGGGGCGGTCGGCAAAAAGCTTGATCAATACCATTTCGGATGTAATGACCATAAACTGGTTAATAATGAATCCCTTGTACTTGAATGTAGTAGGATGAATTTCTTCTTCCGCATAGGATGTTCGGATGAGCCGCTCTTGGTTTGTGATGATTGAGTCGGAAGACACCTCGGTTTTTGGGTATTTAGAGACGGAGAGATAAGCCCCGGTTTTTTCGTTGCGGAAAACAGCGCGTAGAACCGGGGTGACAGGGGGATCATATGCCTCCGCCCGGCGGACGTGTTCCATTACCGCCCAAACGATTGAATCGGGAAGCGCCTTCCAGCCCGACGGCGCGTACAGAGAAAATCCGGAGGATAAATCCAATAATGAATCCCCCAGCAGGGCCGGATTGACATTGAAGTTCATATCACTGGATTTGTCGGGAGCGTCGGACGAGCACCCGCACAAATAGAGATATATGATCACGAGACATGGGATCCAGCGATAAGCAGGTCTCGATACACACGGTGATTTCATGGCAAACGAATTTCCTCGATTTTCCGGTCAAGCGCTTTAAACAATCGGGTATTGCCTTGGCGGCGGGAATGGTCGTTCCTCATATTTTTACGGTAATAGGGAAGACCTTCAAGAAACATTAAAAATCGTTTTCGGATGGGGACAAGATCATAAAGCCCGAAACCCAATTTCTCGAGATAGTACCCATTCACCATCTGCTCGAACTGCCGGCGAATGGGGATAGAATACACCGGCTTGCCCAGACAGATCGCCTCACTCATGAGGGTGTAGCCGCCGTTTGTGACGACCGCGGCGGCCGAAGCCAAATCATCGAGAAATTCCCCTGTGCCCGTCTTTTTAAATGTAATATTGCCCTTTGTGCCGCTGCCTTCGTCGAATCCGTATCCGATGTATTGATATTTCGTTTTCTGAACGACATCCAGCACCATTCTGGCGTCCGTTGTTGTCGCGTAGATCAATATGGGTCCGTTGTCCGCCAATTTGCGATCTTGAACTTCATTCCTCAGGATCGGAGGGATCAATGTAGATTTCTTGCGAAACATTTCTCTCGCTCTGGGATAATAGAAACTCGTCACATAGTAGTGGTCGGCGAACCAGTACATATTGTCTACTATTGTTTTTGCCCGCAGATAGTCGGCTCTCCATTTATAAGGGTACTCAAGATGATATTGGGAAATGATATGTTGATGATTGATGCTGAGGAAAGGAATATTTCCGAGTCCTTTTAAATAGGGCACAAAAGGTTCGAAATCCGTAATAGCGAGGTGGGGTTGGAATTCCTTGAATGTTTTGTATAATAAGTACATCGTCTTGCCGGCATCGATAGTCCCATCCTGAAGATTCTGCTGCAATGTCTTGGAAATATCGAGTTTGCCGCCATCAAAAACAAAGCCCAGCCCGAGGATATTGGTCACGTCGTCGAAGATTGTGCTCAGGTAATCGTAACCCTTGTGCGAAGTGAAGATCTTGACGTCATGCCCCTGTTGGAGAAGGTGCTCAATAATGATTTTGCTGCGCGAGCTATGCCCCCGTCCCTCGCCCTGCACGCCGTAGATGATCCGCGCCATTAGTTCCCCCGAAATGAGCGGACGATATGTAGGTGGTGTGAACGCTTCGCCCTTGTACCCTAACCAGTTTAAATACATAACCTTCTCCGGGCAAAGAAGATTCGAGCCCGGTCATCCCCGAGACTGGCAACGCGGGGTGATGAAATGGTAGAATGAGGCATCGACTTCCCGTCTTCATATGGAGGCCTTCGTGATCCGCCCGCAGAAGGGAAAGATCATCTCTCATCCCGCCAGATGGTGGTCGCTGGAAGAGGATGGAAAGATTCGGTGCGAGCTCTGTCCCAGATTGTGCCGGATCGGCGAGGGGCAAGCCGGGTTTTGCACCATCCGCCAAAACCATGGCGGGAAACTCGTGTCGCTCGGCTATGGGCGGCCCACCGGGTTCGGTGTCGATCCCATCGAAAAAAAGCCTCTTTTCCATTTTTATCCCGGAACTCAAATTCTCAGTTTCGGGACCGTGGGCTGCAATTTGGGTTGCCAGTTTTGCCAGAACTGGGATATGAGCAAGGCCAAGACCGAGAACCATCGAGCCATTGAGGTCACGCCGGAAAAGGTTGTCGGTTTGGCGCTGCAGGAGCTGTGCCCCGGCATTGCCTATACATATAATGATCCGGTGATCTTCGGCGAGTTCGTCGTCGATGTTTCAAAATGTGCTCATGAAAAAAATATAAAGAATGTCATGGTCACGGCCGGCTATATTGAACCCAAGGCGCGGGAAGAGGTATTTCATTATATTGATGCGGCGAATGTCGATCTAAAATCATTCTCCGAGGAATTTTACTTTAAGTTGACCTTATCGCACCTGAAACCGGTGTTGGACACCCTCGAATGGCTTCATCGTGAAACCGAGGTCTGGATTGAAATCACGACACTTCTCATCCCGGGGCGGAACGATTCCGATGATGAGATCCGTCGGGAAGCGGAATGGATTCTGAAGCATGTCGGCGACGCGGTGCCTCTGCATCTCACCGCGTTTCATCCAGCATACAGAATGACCGACATCCCCCGTACGCCCGCGGATACCTTATTGCGGGCCCGCGCCTTGGCCAGGAAGGCGGGGCTTAAATTTGTATACGTGGGGAATATTCTTGATACCGAGGGGTCAACGACCTATTGCCCATCCTGCCAGGAAGTTCTTATCGAGAGAAATTGGCACACTATTTCAGAATTCCGTCTCATAGAGGATCGGTGTCCTGCTTGTGGTCTGAAGGTTCCTGGCCGGTTCGATGCCGCCGGAATTCCGCGAAAAGGATAAGGGCCAGGCCGGATAAGATCAGCATATCCGCAACATTAAAGATCCCGGTTCGCACCACTCCAATACCGACATTCATGAAATCTCTGACAACGCCGTGAAACATCAAACGGTCGATGAGATTGCTAAGGCCGCCACCGAGAATCAGGGAAACGGCGATTATATATTCTGTTCGAAGTCTGCGATTCCAAAGGGTGTAGAAAAACAACGCCGACAGCGCCAGAGAAACCAAAATGACAAAGACAAGAAATCTGGCGCCTTCAGATAACCCGGATCCCATTCCCAGCATGGCGCCGGCATTTTTGACATGTTGCAGCCGGATCGTTCCCCAGAGCCAAACAATGGGAGTTCTTGAGGGAATGTACCGTTCCGATATGATTTTGGTGGTTTGATCAATGAGGATCGAAGTTCCAAGGATGGAGAGGATCAAACTCAGGCGATATTTAAGATTTCTTCCCGGCATTTCCATACTCTGCATACCTTCAACCTCGGTTCATACTTGAACTGGCTTGGGCGGCGCGGGGAAGATCCCCCTTGAGGCGGTCCAAACGCAGGCGATGTCGGGCATCGAACAATCTGTGCGACGCCAGCCAAATAGTCAGTATTGTTCCGAATCCTGTGCCCGCCGTGATGAGAAACATAATAAGGATTTGGTATTTCACCGCTTCCACAGGCGGGCTTCCAGCCAGAATTTGACCGGTCATCATCCCCGGAAGACTGACAAGTCCCGCGGCCGACATGGCATTGATCATTGGGATCATACCGGTTCGCAAGCATTCACGACGGATGTCGGAAATAGCCTGACTCCTCGTATGACCCAGCATCAACCGTTGCTCGATGACCATGCGCTGCTGCCAGGCGCTCTGCGTCAGGCGGTCCGTCGCCAGCGCGATCCCGTTCATAGTATTGCCCAGCATCATACCGAGAAGGGGGATCGCATATTGCGGCGTATACCACGGATCGGGCTTGATGATGAGATTCAGGGCGAGGATGGTAATGGCGAAGGAGGAGATGAACATTGAAGAGGATCCGACACCGTAACCCCGCCATCCGGCCAGCGGCCGCTTTTGCCGTGAAACCACCTCGCGGCCGGCCGCCGCGAGCATGATCAAGGCCATGAGGGCGACCCATCCCAGGTGGATATGGGCAAAGAGCGCCTTGAGCACCCATCCGATCAGAAGCAATTGTACCGTGGTGCGCAGCGCCGCGATGAGAATTTGCCGGCCGACACCGAGACGGATCCAGGCGCTGAGACCAGCCAATCCCAAAATGAGGAGCGCGGCAACGCTCAGGTCGACGGCCGATAGGGAGATGACATTCATCGTTTCGACGACTCCGTGAGCTGTTTCCCTGAAAATGTAAAAGCTCTATCTGCGATTCGGTGAATCTGATCCGGATCGTGGCTGACCCAGATGACCGGCGCCTCCATCTTGTGTTTGTATTCTGCGACCATGAGTTCCACTTCCTTTGCATTGGCGGCGTCGAGGCCGGAGGTCGGCTCATCGAGGAGCAGTACCATCGGCTCATTCTCGAGAAGCCTGAGAAAGGAGAGGCGCTGGCGCTCCCCAGTGGAGAGCCGGCGGATCGCCCAGTTCATTACATCCACATCGAAACCAAGACGGTTCAAGCAATCACCTTGAACATTCGGCATGTGCGGGCCGACATGATCAAACCACCAGCCGCTCTCGGCCGGGAGGAGGCTGACACGGCGCCGCCAATCCGGCGCGTCGAAACTTTCACAAGCCTTGTCATTCAGAAAAATCCGCCCTTCGTGGAGGTCGAGATCGGCGATCGACCGCAGCATCATCGTCTTCCCGGAACCAGAGGGTCCGGAGAGGGCGATACATTCACCCGGTTCAATACTGAGATTGATAGGTTCGAGGTCGAGGAATCGAAGCGCCTCGATCCGAAAGCAGCTCAATGGAAAGGTCTCCTTATGACGGATAAATCGGCGCGAATCCCCCATCAGTCGATTCCAGGGATCCTCGGGCGCTGTAGGGCCCCGGTCCTTTGCGGCTCCGGCACCCTGTTTTTCCGGATCGAAATGATCACTCCGGTACTCTACCATTCCCGAATGAGATCTCCCAGGGTGCTGTTGTCCCGCCGGCCCGCCAATACTTCATCTCCTGAAAGCTCATCTTGTCCTGCGGCTCATCCTCAGGGAGAATCGAGACCAACCTGAAAGAAGTGATTTTCGGGTCTCACCTCCAGCATCCGGCAACTTCCGGTGCGGGAGGGATTTTATGGCGATTCAGGCCTTGGAACGATAGGCCCCATATCAAGTTACCTTGATTTTGAACCGATCAGAAGTGAAGAGCCTGGCGAGCCTGTCAGGCAAGTCAACTGAGGAACCGATGCATATTTTGTATCTCGCCCAATTCTACAATGAGCCCACCGATCCTGGGGGCGGGCGGCATTATGCGTTTACGCGGGCATTGATTGGACGCGGGCATCAGGTGACCCTCGTGACGGGGCAGGAAAACTATAGAACGGGAACGATTTCCGAACGGTATACGGGGCGCCTGGTTCATCGCGAGGAGAAGGAGGGCGTGACCCTTCTGCGCACCTGGGTGCTCACCGGTCACCGCCGCCGGTTCGCCCTACGGTATATCAATCAACTTTCATTTTTGCTGACCGGTCTATGGGCCGGCGCGCGGGTCAAACCCAAGCCGGATCTTATCGTCGCTTCATCACCCCCCCTCTTCGTCGGCATTGCCGGAGCCCTGTTGTCAAAATTCCACCGGTCGCCCTTGATTACAGATATTAGAGATCTGTGGCCGGAATCTGTGGTGGCGATGGGCCTTCCCGTACACCCCCTCATGGTGAAGAGCGGATATAAAATGGCCCGATGGATCTACCGCAGCAGCCGGCGGATGATTGCTGTGACCGAAGGAATATGCTCCGGTCTTCAGAAGCAGGGCAAGCGCCTGGACGAGATTACTCTGATTCCGAATGGTGTTGATCTTGGAATTTATGAAAACATTCCTGATGCCGCCGAAGCCGTCCGTGATCAGGAGACAGCCGGGAAATTCGTCTGCATTTATGTGGGGGGGATGGGGCCGGTTCACAATGTGGGGACTTTGGTGGAGACGGCGGCGCGGTTGCGGGATAATCCAAAGATACACTTTTTATTGATTGGGGATGGGCCGGAAAAGAATTTGCTTGTACAAAAATCGAAAGAGATGGGTTTGAACAATGTAACTTTTCGCCCGGCAGTGCCGAAACAGGAAGTGCCCGCGACACTTGCATCCGCCGATCTCTGTATTTACTCCCTGCGCAATGATCCATTCTTCCGCGGGACCTTCCCGAACAAGAATTTTGATTATATGGCAAGCGGCCGCCCGCTGGTGCTTGCTGTTGAAGGGGAATCGCGGCGGCTTGTGGAAGAGGCCGGCGCGGGGTTCGTCGTGACACCTGAGTCGGCCGATGAAATGGCCGATGCGATTTTGCGGATGGTGTCACTACCGCCGGAGGAGCGGGAAGCGATGGGTCGGCGGGGTCGTGAGCATGTCTTAAGGCATTATCATCGCCGTATGCTGAGCGACCGTTTTGTTGATCTGGTAGAGTCGGTCGGAGCGGGTTCCCGGGGCGGGAATCGTGAAGCTTCCGCGTCTGGAGATCGGTCCGCTTTCTCTGGGAGAGATTGAGCCGGTGAAGGACCTGGATGATGCGGCCGAAAGAAACCGGGAAATGTGGAAACGCCGGGTCGAAGAGGGGATGTTGTACACCCGTCCCTGGTTGGATCTTGATCCCGCGGTTCTGCATGCGTTCATCCGCAAGGAAATCGATGAACTGCCTGACCCCTGCTCCTATATCTATCCTTCCGAGGTTCTAGAGAACGTTGAAGGCAAAGAAGTGCTGTGTCTCGCTTCGGGCGGGGGACAACAGTCCGCCGTCTTCGGCCTCCTCGGCGCCCATGTGCATGTTGTCGATTTGTCACCGGAGCAACTGGAGGGCGACCGCAAGGCGGCGAAGCATTACGGATATCCCATTGTCACAATCGAAGCCGATATGCGCCGGCTGTCAATTTTGGAGAATGAATCCATTGATTTGATCTACCAGGCGATATCCCTTCCTTTTGTGCCTGATGCCCGCGATGTATATCGAGAGGCCGCCCGTCTTTTGAAACCGGAAGGCCGATATCGCGTCGGGCATTGCAATCCAGCGACCTATGGTGTCGACCCCACTTTCTGGAATGGTGAGTTTCATAAAATCAAGACGCCCTACCACGGCGGCGGTGAAGGCGCAGGGCAACGGACACGGGCAAGCATGGATCGCCTGGGAGAGAATGACCGGGATATGATTCTATGAAAAGAGATGACTACACGGCCTTCAACAGAAAAGCTTGGAATCAGGCCGAGCCGATTCATCGCAAACAGAACTTTGAAAGGCTGCTTCAGGATTTTAAGAAGGCGGGCTATAACCAGCTTGACAAGACAGCCACAGAACTTTTGCAGGCCATCGGCCTGGCCGGCAAGAGTGTGGCCCAGGTTTGCTGCAACAACGGAAGAGAGCTTCTCTCCGTCAAGAATTTGGGCGCGAAAAGATGTACGGGGTTTGATATTTCAGAACGTTTTATCGCCCAAGCCCGGGAGCTGGCCGATGCCGGGGGAATCGATTGTGAATTTGTTTCCTGTGATGCCTATCATGTCCCTTCCCAATACAATGAATCATTCGATCTTGTGTTTTGCACCGTCGGGACGCTTGGCTGGATGCCCGAGCTGGACAAGTTTTTTGACGTGGTGAAGCGGCTGCTGGTTTCCAACGGCCGGCTTTTCCTTTACGAGATGCATCCGATTTTAGATATGTTCGATCCAGAAGAATCAAAAGATCCTCTCCAGATCCGCCATTCCTATTTCCGGAAAGAGCCCTTTGCCGATACCACGGGATTGGATTACTACGGCCATGAGCGATACGAATCCGTGCCGCAATATTGGTTTCCTCATACAATGGCGGAAATCTTGTCTCTTTGCTTGCGCGGGGGCTTTCGCCTGGAGGCCTTCCGGGAATATGACCATGACATTTCTAATGCCTATGCTCATTTCGAAAAATTCGATGCCAGGCCGCCATTGTCCTATTCATTGACGGCGGTGTTGGAAAAGGAAAACTCTGATTCCCGGAATAGCGGCCGTAAATAGCAAATCCTGAATGGGATTTATCAGGCAATCCGGCGGCGGGCCGGCAGCTTCAAACTCTTTCGCAAATGATCAGATGATGGGTCGATCACAAAATTCTTTGATCCCTCTTCGCTCAGCCTGACAACCAGCGTCTTGAGGAGATCGGGGCTGAAGTAATGCTGCATCTGATCCTGCATCAATCGAATCGCCGCAAAGGAGTTGAGGGCTTTGCGGTAAGATTTGTTGGTTGTCAAATTGTCAAAGGTATCGACAAGGCTCGTGATTTTTGCGTAGGGATGGATTCTTTCGGCCTTTAATCCGTGGGGGTACCCCGTTCCCGCGCAATTTTCATGATGCTGATGGATAATATCAATCGTCGATGGCTTCGGATCCGGGAAACGCTTCAGGATATCAACACCGAGCCTGGGGTGTGTTTGGAGGATTTTCCACTCCTCTTCCGTCAAGCGGTCGCCTTTCCGGAGAATGTTCGGATCAATTTCCGATTTCCCCAAATCATGCATGAGAAGACCGGCTCCCAACTCCCTTAATTCCCAGGTGTCAAGCCCAACCGATTGCCCTAATGCGATGCCGTAAACGCAGACATTCACAGAGTGCGAATAGACGCGGTAATCAGCCGACATCAAATTGATTAAACTTGTGAGATGAGCGGGGTTCTTCAGCAAATGCGTGACCGTATTATTGACGATACCGTGAGCTCGTTTCAGGCTTTTCTTGATCCATGGTTTCTCAAATATTTCTTGCGCTAAATGGGTGGCGCAATCGTAGACGATCTTTGATCTTTCTAGATTTGAAAGGCGGTCATCATCAATGATTTCACCAAGATTGTTTTCCAGGTAGCGAAGATACCGGAACCGATCTGCGGCATCGATATGAATGGCCTTGACCCTGCTCTGGTTAAGCTTGGTCCTGTGCTCTTCATTAAAGGGAAGATCGCCCCGTCGATAGAGAACATATTTGCCGCTTTGTTGGTTCTGCAGATAAATATCAAATTCGGTTACCGTGTCAATGCGGAGACTATCGATAGGGATGGCTATGTAATCCTTATCTTTATCAATAGCCAATTTCTTGAGAGGGTTGTCGTCCGCGGAGTGATTATTAAAGTCGGTATTGTTAGGGACCTTTCCGCTGATGTCATTTCGTTGCTGTTCGGGCATTGAACACTCCCAAAGAAGCGAACCTCTCTGATCCTTGAGAGATCGCACATCCAATCAGAAGGTGGAAACATTCGATTCCGGTTGAATCCGGCCGGCCTCAAGCCGGCGGGTTTAACCAGGCAAGATCAAGCCCGTGCCGGACTTAAAGCTCTTTCTCTAGAGTTCGGCGGATCTCGGAGGAACATGAGGATTCACAAGGAAAAGATCTAAAGTTTTTATGGGGGCGCCCCCATCCTGATAGGAGAAAAGGCGTTACGGATAGCGCTCGATCGGGGTGCCGGCCCCGCGCTCCCCCCCCCCGAGGGGGGTAAGGAGAAGAGCCGAAATGGAAACGACCCTTCAAGGGGCCGTTCTTTAGGCCCTGCCTGTTTTTCTGGATCTGGACCGGAGCCTGAAACGCCGGCGACAGGGCCCGGCCGGAAATCTATTATTCCAATCCTTGTTCTCTGAAATCTTCTTCTTCAATCCCCAGGGCGTGTCCCATCTCATGGGTGAGAGTGACACTGATCTCACAGATCAGATCCTCTTTGGTGGGGCAGAAGAGTTCGAGATTTCTTTGATAGATCAACAAGGCTTCCTGCGGCGATGGAGGAGAGAATGAACTACGTTCCCTCATATCCCGGCCGACAAAAATCCCGAGGATATCAGGGCGAAGCGGCGGGCGTTCCACGCGCAGTAGTTTTGAATCGGGCAGCTCCTCGACAATGACAGGGATTTGAACCAGGGCATCGCGCAGTTCTTTCGGAACGAGATCGATCGCTTCTTTAACGATCGCTTCAAAGAAAGAGCGCTGCATACGAACAGGAAGTGGGCAGGAGAAGGGATCGAGATGATAGGCGTGTGTGTAATACCGATCCGCCAAATCGTAACGCTTTGCAAAATCGGCGCAACGGCCCAGGCCGTAATAGGCATATCCAAAATCGGTTTCTTTCTCGACGGCGGCTTGGAAACAGCGCCGGGCTCGAATGAATTGGGCTCGTTCGAAATAAGCTATACCTTCATAACATTGACTGAGCGGGAGATCTTCAACATTATCGCCGGCTTCGCGCAAGAGCCCCAATCCGGCACGTATAAAACCGAGTTCGACAAGCGCCGCTCCTAAAAGCTGCAGCGCATCGGGGTGGCGACCCGTTTCATCGACGAGGACTTCTGCCGTTTCTGCTGCGGATTCAAAATCACCGGTTTCAAGGGCACGCCAGGCGCCGTCTAAACGACCTTTTTCCTTTTGGGCAAGGGGAGATCGTTTTTGTTGATCCATGTTGCTCCTCCACCTGACCTCGATACCGAATAGATGCAGGTTCCACTCTCCCTAAGTGGTGATTAGGCAATGTCCGATGGGGAGTTGTCAAGACGTCAATTCTCATCTCCCAAGAGAAGGGAAAAGGTGCTGACGACCCCCCATCGGATCAGGATAATAGTAGAGCCTGATCCTCGAAAATTCCAGATGAATAGAATTAAAAAGTATGAATCTTGTCCTGTAATCACGGCGCCTTCGGACAATTTTCTGCTGTTGTTTCATCCATTGGATGGTCTTGGTAGAAGTGAAGGTATAGCCTTGGGCGCAGCCGCGGTTTACGATGAATGACGGATTGTCGACAGCGGTTGAATCGTCAACACGAGAGGATCTGCCATCTTGGATCTATCGGCCTCGTTTAGGGGTTGAGCCTAGGGTTGTGGATCAGAAAGAGATGCGGAGCAGATCGAGTTTCTGGAGGTAAAAATGAGATTCATAGGCCGGATGTCAGTCACAGGGCGTGAATCTTCGACGCACACCGGACGCCTTCTGCTACCCATGATCTATCTCATTTCCTTGTCCCTCGGTCTGCTCCTTGCGTATCTTGGGCCGGCCCCGGCCGGGCTTCCCCTCATGGAAGGAAGCCGCCTGGAAGCCCGGTACGCCTTTATGCACCTTGGCCGGCAGATGGGGCATGAAATCGCGGTCTGGGAGGCTGATCGCGCCGGGGGTTGGAAGCTGGAGAGCCGGGGAGAGGTCCATTTGGGCGGAACGCCTTTTCCTTTTGAGCAGGAAACCATCTACAACAGGGCCGGCGCGCCTGTTTCCTACAATTATAGGGCGATCGTTCAGGGTGACACACAACGTGTTACGGCGCGGTTTGACTCCGACTCCCTTCATATCTGGGCTTCGGCAATGGGCGAGAGTCGTGGGCGGGACCTGATCCGGCCCGAACATTCCGTCCTTCTGGATAATTTCCTCACGAGCCAGATGCAGACCTATCTCTGGAGTCTGCCTGCGGGTCAACCACCCTTGGCGCACGCCGCCATCCCTCAATCCCTCGTCTTCTATCCGGTTGTCATAACGCTCGGCGGCGATTTTATCCCCCCCGAATCGTTCGAGGATGATCGCGGGCAGTTGATGCCCGTCGATATCCCCGCCGAAACACTGACGCTTCGAATGGGGCAGACTGAGATTTCTGTTCTCCTCTCAAAGGTGGGGCATTGGGTGCTCCAGGCCTCAATCTTCACGCAGGCTTTTCGTTTTGAACTGCGCGAATTGAGTCGTGATGGGGAGATTCTCTACCGCTCCCGGGCTCGAGAGGCGGAGCCGATCGGTTACCGGGAGATGGAAAGCTATTTCCATAGTGAGGATCTGATTCTTACCGGGACACTCTGTCTGCCGGATGGGGAGGGCCCGTTTCCGACGGCCTTGCTGTTGCAGGATGCCGGCCCGCTGGATCGGGATGGCTTGATCGATGCGCACGCTCCAATGAGGGAACTGGCCAGGGGCTTGGCCGGCCGCGGCATTGCCTCCTACCGTTTTGACAAGCGGACTTATCTCTTTCCCCACCGGTTTGAGTCTGCTGGGATGCCCCTTGAGGAGGAGATTCTGAAAGATGCGGTGGCTGCCATGGAACTGATTGCCGGACATTGGCTTGTGGATAGCGATCAGCTCTTTATTGTCGGACACGGAGAGGGTGGGGATGCCGCCCTGCAAATGCCGGAGATCCAGGGGATCCAGGGGGTTCGAGGGATTGTCTTGATGGCGGCCTCGAACCATGACGCTACGCCATCCGCCCTGGCGCGAAATGTCCCTATTCTCATTCTCCAGGGATGGAAGGACGACCAGGTAACGGTCGCTGACGCCTCGGCGTTGGAAGATCACCTCCGGCGGAATGGGGCAAATGATGTTATAATTGACCTGTTTCCGGAACTGGGGCATTTCTTCATTCCCGAAAATGGCAGGATTCACGAGGAGGCCGATCTCGAACTGGAGCGAGAGCGCATACCGGATGGTCTTCTTGACACAATTTCCTTTTGGATGATGGATCGGTTGCCGCCGAACTGATGGCCGGTGCGGAACGAGGAGCGCCCGCCGAACGGATGGCCGGTCTTGACGGGGGGCATACAGATGAAAAAAACCGGGACCCTGGTGGGGCTCATATTCCTCTTTGCCATCGCCATCCTCACCCTTCCCCAAAGTGAACCGTCCAAGGAGAAGGGCAAGATACCCAACGAATATTTCTTTCTTCAGCGGTCCTACCCGATCGGCGAGATCCCCCATGACGCCTATCAGAAAGCCTTGGCCGAAGCCCGGGCGCTGCGATCGGGCGGTGTCCCCGCCGGTGATTCGCGAACCCCTCATCGCGACCAATCCTCAACTCCGTCGCGCTGGGGCGGCGCTTGGATTCCATCCGGCCCCACCAATATCGGCGGACGGATCACCGCGGTTGATATTCATCCCGACAGACCCAACGTGATCTATGCCGGAGCGGCGGCCGGGGGTGTCCTTCGCTCGACAGACACCGGCGCGACCTGGACCTTTCTGATGGATGATGGTCCAAGCTTATCCATTGGTGACTTGGACATTGATCCCAACGACGACCAACATATTGTCGTTGGAACCGGGGAGGCGAATGCCAGCGGCGATTCGTATCCCGGAACCGGTGTTTATATTTCCCATGACGGCGGTGATTCCTGGAGCTTCAGCGGTCTCGCCGAAACCCGTCATATCGGCCGGGTCGTGATCAGTCCCGCAAACTCCGACCATATATATGTAGCGGCGATGGGAACCCTCTTCGGCACCAACCCCGAGCGCGGCGTCTACCGCTCGCGCGACGGAGGCGACAGCTGGGAGCTGGTCCTCTTTGTCAGCGACTCGACCGGCTGTATTGATTTGGCTCTCAATCCTGATAATCCGTCGATCCTCTACGCGGCGATGTGGGAGCGTATCCGCCGCCCGACGGCCCGCCGTGTCGGCGGCGTGACATCGGGTGTCTACAGATCCACGAACGGCGGCGATACCTGGACGCTTCTTGGCAACGGGCTTCCGGCGCCGGGAGCGACCGTGGGACGGATCGGGCTGGATATCAGCGAGTCAAATCCCGCGGTGGTCTATGCGATCTATGCTGATGATCCCGGTTATTTTATGGGATTGTACAAGACCTCGAACGGCGGCGACAGCTGGAGCCGGGTGAACGACGGCGCTCTCAGTGATCTCTACTCCTCCTACGGTTGGTATTTTGGTAATGTGCGGGTCGATCCCAATCTCCCCGACCGGATTTACGCAATGGGACTCTATGGATACAAATCGACCAACAGCGGTGGTTCGTGGAGCGGCGTTACTTTTTCGGTGCACGCCGACCAGCACGATTGGTGGATTTCCCCCAATAATTCAAATTGGATCATCTCCGCCCATGACGGCGGCTTGGATATATCGACAAACGGCGGCGGCACCTGGTCGAAAGTGTACAACCTTCCCGTGACCCAGTTTTACGCCGGGACGATTGATTATACTTATCCTGAACGTCTTTACGGCGGAACCCAGGACAATGGAACACTGCGAACCCTCACCGGCGGCCTGGATGATTGGGATGAGATACTTGGGGGTGACGGGTTTTATGTCATCGTCGATCCGACAAATCCCAATACGATTTATGCGGAATGGCAGTGGGGCAATCTGAATAAATCAGTTGATGGAGGATTTTACTTTTCTGATGCGCTGAATGGGATCTCCTCATCGAACCGACGTAACTGGTCGACACCGGTCGTCATGGATCCGTCGGATCCGCAGACACTCTATTATGGAACATACAAAATCTATAAAACGACGAATGGCGCCTCCTACTGGAGTCCCATCAGTCCTGATCTAAGCAACGGCCCTGGTTCAGGTAATTTAACATTCGGGACGATTACAACGATCGCCGTGGCTCCGAGTGATCCCGCCGTGATCTATGCCGGCCTCGATGACGGCAATGTTTGGCGCACCCTCAACGGCGGATCGGAATGGCTGAAGGTGTCCGGTGATTTGCCGGTACGATGGGTCACGCGGGTCGCCGTCGATCCACTCGATCCCCTGACGGCCTATGTTACCCTGTCGGGTTACCGGCAGGATGAATCCCTCCCGCACATTTTCCGGACCACCGATGCCGGCGCCCTGTGGGAGGATATCAGCGGCAATCTTCCCGAGGTGCCGATCAACGCCGTCGTCATCGATCCGGAGCATTCCACCTGGCTATATGTCGCCACGGATGCGGGGGTTTACTTCACCGGCGATCTCGGTGCGACATGGGCCGCCCTTGGCGAGGGTTTACCGCTGGTCACCGTCCACGATTTGACACTGCATGCGCCGACACGAACATTGGTCGCCGCCACCCACGGGCGTTCCCTGTTCCGATTAAATTTGGGCACCGTTTCCGCGCCGGAACACGAAAACACGGCATGGCGTCTCTTGCGCATCGAGCCCCCCTCACCGACTCCGTTTTCGCTGCTGACGACGCTGCGATTCCATCTGGAGACGGCGCACACGGTCACGGCATCGGTTTATGATGTTCGGGGCCGGCGGGTGAAGAGTTGGGAATACGTTTCTTACCCGGCCGGCAGCCATTCCCTGGTCTGGGACGGATGTGATGAATCGGGCCGCCGGTTATCATCGGGGACCTATTGGATCCGCCTGCGGGCCGGCGACGAAAATCGCTCGGTTCGCGCATTGCTGGTCGATTGAGTTTCTGGAGCGTTGGATTTCAGTTTTATCCCGCGGCAGGCACTCCCCTGAGCAGTGGGTCCCGATAGCAGCCTGAGCAGATCCAGATCATTCGGATGCATTGGCTCGGGCGGAAACGAGATCCATTCCCAGATCCGCCAAGCGCCCTGCTCCTCCCGCAAAAATATCCGGCCGCGATTATCATGCGATGCGATGTCAAAAGTTCCATCATGAATGTGACGGGTCCGGCTGACATCCAGGTCTTCCAGTTCAACCTTGGCGAATGAAACCCCATCGATCTCAAACAGTTCAAGCGGACCCCATCGCCATGACCAGGAGACCCGGCTCAGTAAGGTATCCTCCAGAAAATACTCAAAAGCTTCCAGCGCCGCCCCCTGTCCCCATACCACCGGGATGGAGTTGTCATCGCATCGGCAGGTTGCCGCGCCCCATTCACCTGTACAAAAGGTCCAGAGCAGATTCGGACTCAGCACCCGGCCGATCATTGCGGTGTCCCGCGCCCGAACGGCGAGACGGAACGTTGCGAGGGCATCCTCAGGTTGGTTTTGTAAAGGATAGCGAAAAATCGTGACGTGGCGATGATCGCGGGCGAACCGGCCCCATCGGTCGCAAACCTCTACCCGGATGGTTCGAGGCCCTAAATCAAGCATTGGCGCCCGCAGGATCCGACCGTTGCCCAAGGGGCCTGTGCCGTCTTCCGACCAGGTGATCCATGCGTCCGGGACAGAATCGACATCAGGATCGACGGCCTGGCAAAGCCAATCCCGTGGAGAGACGGAATCCACGGCCATAAAGTGATCCTGATAAGGGAAGAGAATCTGGGTCATGGGGGCATGATTGGGGACAAGAAGGATATAGACCTGTGGCGAGACGCCGACACCGCCTTTAATGTCATAGGCATGAACCTCCACCGTGACCCATGTGCTATCCTCCACCGCGATGTCATTCTGGAAAAAATGCCAGGGCGGCATGTAAAGTGTCGCTATCTCAACACCATCGATGAGAAGGGTGAGGTGATCCAGGTCGTAGGTGGAGACGATATGGGATTGAACACTCAACGTGTCGGCCGTGACAAACCCATCCGTCGGATGGAGAAGATCGACCCAGGGGCCGGTGCCGGTATTGTCGGTCGGATCGGTTTCCTTCTGGGAGCATCCGGCAAGAGGCAGGCTGAATAGAACCAGCAACAGAGTGGCCAGGATGAGATGGAAGCAGCAAGGAATCGCATGACATTCGGCAAAGATGATCCGGGCGCCGGCGCCGGCAGGCTGGTTGATGCGCCGGCCCCGCCATTGGATTCGATGACGATATTGTGACATTCTTTACCTCCCGGCCCGATCTAACGCAAGAAGCGGGCCGGGAGCGCGGGGGTGTGTTGCACAGAGAGAGCCCCCGGGATGGATAGGGCACAGACAGGAAAGAAGGGAGGACGGATGCCGGACACAAGGCAACTGGTCCTGGCTTCATCATCGCTTTATCGCCGCCGATTGCTGAAGCGCCTGGAGATCCCCTTCCGCTGGGCGGCGCCGAAATTTGAAGAACGAGCGCCACGCGCCCATGAAAAACCCTCCGCCTACACCATCGAGATGTCGCTTGGGAAGGCGCAAAGTCTTATCCGGCGATATCCAGATGCCTTGATTCTAGGATCGGATCAGGTCGCCGTCTGTGCAGATGAGATTCTGCGCAAGCCACGGACCGTCAAAAGGGCGGTGGACCAATTGTTGAAGCTTTCCGGCCGGGAACACCGGCTGGTCGGCGCGGTCGTCCTGATCGATGCAAGGAGCGGGCGGAAGTGGTCTTCCGCCGTGACGAGCCGGTTGCGGATCCGGCCGCTGACCCGGCGACAGGCGCGGAACTATATCGAGAGAGAACGACCCCTCGATTGCGCCGGGTCGTATAAAACCGAAGGGCTGGGTATCACAATCTTCGACTCTATGCGCGGTGATGACCCCACGGCATTGGAAGGGATGTCGCTGATCAGCGTGTGCCGGTTCCTGCGCGAAGCGGGGGTGGATCTGCTGGGGAAAAACCACGACGGATAACGATTCATAACGCGAAGGCACCCGGGTTGGATCTGAGGTGAATCGCGCCCGTATAGAAAGAGGCCACCGGTTTTACCCGGCAGCCTCTTTCACGGTATTGTGTCAAACCGAAGCACGATGGTGTCAGATTAGTATGTGCTCTTAATCTGTCCCCATGTCGTTTTCGACGTCGGCGTCGGTTCCGGACAGGTGATTGTGTAGTTCAGCGTAAAAGGACCACCCGAAGCAGCGCTGTAGGCATCCAGAATCACATAGTAACGCCCGGCAGTGGTCGCTGTGTAAGCAAGCACCTCGGGGCCACCCGTGTTGTAGTTGTCATCTGCGCCGGCGACACAGCTGTTCATGTTGCCGCAATCGGTGACGATATAGAAGGAGGCATCCCACTCGAGTTGTGTGTAGGTCATGGAGACCTGGTCACCCGCCTCGAGATCCATGTAATACACGACATCTGTCCCGGCGGCGGACCAGCCTGTACAGCTGGGGCCGGGGATAGCTGGATTGTAAGTATCCATGGCAAATTGGGTGCTGCCTTCAATCAGACCCGCTGTGCACCGTTCGATGAAGTATTGGAATTCTTCCGCTCCGCCACAGTCGTTGTTCTCCGGCGGGGGCTCAACGCCAATGCAATCAAAGAAAAGTTTGTAGGGGCCCACCGATGTACTGTTGTAGCCACGGACCATCGCCACATAATCCCCTGCTGCGAGGTTTATATTCAGCAATGAATAAAGTCCGGGGCCGCCATCATCGTCACCCGCAAGATAGGTCAAGCAATCGCCTGACCATAGTTCGATGTAGGTGTCCGTGCCATCCGGTGCGCCGGGATCGACGTCATCGGTGCCAAGCGTAACTGCCGTGGGACCGGTGAGCGTGAATGGGAAATGATCAAGATCGCCGCCGAAATCCAGGGCTGCAGGGGTGATGATATCACCGCAAGCGATGACCTGGGTTCCGGGACATGTATCATTAGGTTCGATCTCGGGGTACTCATCCCGCCCATCAAACTTCCCATCCGGATAGGTCCACGGCCTCTCCTCTACATTAAAAGGATCAGCCGCAACCATCCCGGCACAAAGCGCAAGCGCAGCGATGGCGCAGAGTATTGTGCCAGTTCTCATGTATGCGTACCTCCAGATGTTGTTAACCATCAGCTTCTTCTAGAAGAAACACTTGTTCACACCATAAACATAAAAGGTGCTTTGCAAGTGGAAGTATAATAGATGGTTTGCGGGCATATGTCAAGAAGTTGATTTCAATGGAAAATGGAGCCGGGCGGCGATATACCTCTTTATCCCACACAAAACAAGAGACCCCCGGTTTGACCCGGCGGCCTCTTGCGAACTTCTGTGCCGCACTTCTGTAGAACACGGAAGCGCGATGGCGTCAGATTAATAGGTGCTCTTAATCTGTCCCCATGTTGTGCTGTTGGCTGGTGTCGGCTCAGGGCACGTAATGGTGTAAGCAAGTGTCCAGTCGCCACCGATATCGGTCGGATACGCGTCAAGGATAATGTAGTAACGACCCGTCGCTGTGCAGACCCAGTTGATGACTTCAGGATCATCCGCGCCAACAACGCAGCTGGTCATATCACTGCAATCCGTAACGACATAGAACGATGCATCATAGCCGGTTCCGGTGTAAACCAAGTGGACCTGGTCACCTGTCTCGAGATCCATATAATAAACGACATCTCTACCGTTGGCGGAATAGCCTGTACAGCTAGGGCCGGGAACGCCAGGGTTGTAGTCGTTGAAAGCGGTCGCTGTTGAACCAGCCACTTGACCAGTTGTGCAGCGCTCGATGAAGTAACCAAATTCCTCGGCACCCGCACAAGTGTCGTTCTCTGGCGGAGGCTGGACGCCGGCGCAATCGAAGAACATCTTGTACGGACCTGTGGCGCTATCACCATAGCCACGGACCATCGCTGCGTAATCACCGGCCGGTAGGTCGGTAATCAACAGTGAATAGAGCCCAGGGCCGCCGTCATCGTCACCCGCGAGATAGGTCAAGCAGTCGCCGGACCACAGCTCGATATAGGTGTCGGTGCCATCGGGAGCGCCCGGATCAATGTCATCCGTGCCCAATGTGACCGTCATCGGACCAGCAAGGGTGAACGGGAAATGATCATGATCGCCGGAAGGATCCAGGGCCGCCGGAGTGATGACATCACCACAAACGATGGTCTGGGTTCCGGGGCATGTATCATTCGGCTCAACTTCTGCGTACTCATCCCGCCCATCAAACATCCCATCAGGATATGACCAGGCCTTCTCCTCCACGTGGAAGGGATCGGCTGAGACCATACCCGCACAAAGTGCAAGCGCCGCGATGGCGCAGAGTATTGTGCCAATTTTCATGTGTGTACCTCCAGATGATGTTTTCTTGGCTTCTGCTAGCAGAAACACTTGGTCGGTCTCTCGCCAAGATGAGGGACTTTGCAAGCACTTATGATATTACTAGTTTTTTGACAGATTGTCAATGGATGTGAAGGGGAAAAATCGCATAAGTGTCAGGGAATCAATGGGAAATACCCTTGTTGGGCGTAAGCAAAAGTGGGATTTTTTGTCTCTTTATTAGGGTATTTAATATACATATCTATGAATATGAGTGACGAATCTCATGGCTTTGAATGGCAGGAGAGGCGGGAGAGAGCCCAAAGAATTCACAGTATTCCAGCGCCTAATTCCGGTCGGGATGGTGGAATCGGGATATTCCTTCTAACCGTTGCTTTGGCAAGGGATTATTATGATGAGTTGGGTTCTCGGGTCGGAACCGGGCAGCCGTAAGAATATTGGGCGGATCAGGAAGTCTATGCCTCTGCCGGCGGGGATTCCGGTGGATCAGATGCCGGATCAGCCGGTTCGACGCCGGTTTCGTAATCCGTGAGGAACTGATGGATAAGATGTTCTGCTGACCCTGCATCCTTCTGAAAGACCAGGATTTCATGGCTCAGCGCGGGATAGGGGCTGATTGAGGTGAGTCCACCCCGAGTTTGCAGGCGTTCGACGATCCGGCATGCGATGCCCGGGTCGGATTCCCGGTGAATCACAGAGAGATCGCGATCGGAGGGCGATTGCGGGCCGGGTTTATCCATGGGATGGAAATCTCCTCATCCTGATCGCACCCTCCGCTGACGAGCGCCCACTTCCTGGACAGGCCCTCACTTCGCCCCGCATCCGCCGGCGATCCGGTCAGGTCATCTTCGGCTCGGCCCGGAATTGCTCCCACAGACGGCGAAAACGGCTTCCATAGATCATATCAAAGAGATAGACCCTGTCGGGAAAGAGTTCTTCGCATCGGTTGCGGGCCTTCCGTCGCTCGGCCTCGATATCCACGGCAGGGTAATCGGTGGACATAATGAGGAACGAGACGTGATCGGCCAAGGCTCCCATCTCTTGGATATTATGCTCTTCAGTCATTAAGGCATGGCGTGCGACGTCTTTAAGGCGCTCCCTAAGTTCGGGATGGGGATTCTTGGTGGTCTGGACATGGAGGACCACGCCGCCGCGGCTCTGCGGCTGAGTATTCGCCGTAACGCGATGAGAGGTGTCCACCAGCTCTCCGCAATCACAACGAATGCGAATCCCGAACGTAAAGAGGGAAGGGTTGAACGACGCACCGCATCTTGGACAGAGTACCGTCATAACCCACCTCCTGGTTGCTATCCTTGTCATGAATATACACCGGAGCCGGGATCCTTATCCAAGAATTATATGGAATGCAGATTGTAAACATTGAAGTTGTCGTCTTTACTGATGTTGGCAAGCAATGGCGTTCGATTGCCGGATGAAGGGGGGCTCGCGATGCATATTAGGGCCTTTGTTTTTGTTGCGATTCTATTATTCGTTCTTTTAACACAGTCCGCCTTAGGCGACGTTGTGGTGCTTCAGGACGGCACCCGCATTCAGGGAATAATTGTAAAAGAAGACGAAACCCTCGTCGTCATTGAGTCGAAATCTATGGGGCGATTGGAACTGGCGCGCCGGGATGTGAAATCGATCGAGTATCTGAAGCCCGGAACATTTTCAGAAGTCGATCCTTGCTATAATTCGATCATGTTTTGCCCGACAACGGCGACTCTGCCAAAGGGGTCTTTTTATTTTCGGGATTTTGAACTTTTTATCATCAATTTCGGTTATGCCATGACCAACACGACCAACCTGAGTTTTGGAACTCATTTTCCCGTTACCGGGTCTCTCGAATTTTTTACGGCGGGTGTGAAACAGCAGATTCTGGATCGTGAAACAAATCCCATCGGCCTGGCCGCATCGTTGAGCGGCACCTTTTATGATGATGGAAGCTTCGGAACAGGAGCGATAATCGTGGGGGTCGGTGATAAAAACCGCTCATTGAATGTTTCGCTAATGGAGGGGTTCAATGAAAATGACGAAAGCGGGATTATTCTGCTGGTCGGCGCCGACGCCCGGCTTTCACAAAATATCAAATTGATCGGCGAGTATGTTGATGTCAGTTCGTTTACGAGTTTTGACGATGATGACGAATATATCGGGCTCATCAATGTCGGGATCCGGTTCTTCGGACGCCAAATGGCCTTTTCATTGACCGGCTTCAGGCCCCTGAGAGACACGGGTGATTTTATCGCTTTTCCAATGGCGAGCTTTTCTTATCTGTGGTGATGACGGCCGTTCGTTTTCCGCCGCTTCGCTTGTTTGTCTATTGGCTATAGCTCCGTCCGCAAGGTCAGGAGAGTATTTCGCATTTCAATGAAACCCAGGGATTTATACAGCTCCTTGGCGTGTTCATCGTCTATGCCAACGCCCAGAAGGACGTTGGAACAACCCACACGGGCGGAGAAATCGCAGATCCTTTCCATTAGCATTTTGGCGATACCGTGCCCGCGATAAGCCTTTTTTACATAAAGATCGTCGCACCAGGCAAAAGGAGCCGCCTTATAGCTGCTTTCGCCGAATGTTACCGAGACGATGCCGACCAATTCGCCATGATCGATGGCGCACATCATGTGATAATTCTTCTCTTCGTCGATGGCTTTGTCCCATAATCGGCTGGTTTCTTCATCGTCGAGGATGTCATTGCCCGCATAGACAAAGAACTCCATGAGAAGCTGGATCAGTTGTTCATAGTCATCCGGTTTGAGTGCTCTAATCTCTATCATGGCGCCGGTCCACTCCATCAATGCAATTCCGTTTCCTGTGCGTGCAACAATTCCCTGAACATGATGAACCGCACCAATTCGTCCATGCCAAAGACAATATGGGGGTTGAGAGTGTAGGCCCCTTTATCCGGCGGCTTGTCGAACCCCTTTGGGATTTTCATATTGCCTTTTCGATCAAACTGAAGAAGAAATTGTTCTTCCTCGACAGCGCGCCAGGGCTGATACATAACGAGAAGCTCCTGCCTCATGTCATGATAGATAAAATTGGTATCCACAAAGCTCTTGCCGTCGCATTGCTTGCACTGAAAGATGTTTATTTTCCCCTCCAGCAGTTCAGCCCGGAGCTCGGGATTCTGAGTCGCATTGATGGATCCATAGACAGTCATCGTTTGGCTCACCTTGCAGGAGGGGCACTCCAGGGTAATTTCACGAGAGGCTGACATTTTCGACTCCTTTGTGCGTCACGGGTGCTCAACTTCGTTGTTTGCAATTCATCGGCTCCAACCAACCGACGGCATTCAGAGCCAATTTGATTGTGAAGCTTTTTGGAGTTTATGGCTCCATTGAAGGGATAACAATAGACGATGTGCCTTTTGACCGGATTAAATGTCTTTATCCGAGAGACTCCTGCCGTAGATATAAGTCTGAATGATGGGGATGAAGAGAATCACCGGCACGGAAAGCCCCGCCCAAATGAAGATTGACTGCGGCGCAATCAGATTCATTAATATCGCCGCACCCAAAATAACGAAGACAATGGACCAGATGAAGAGTCTTCTGCCGCCGAAGCGGTTGATAGCAAACCAGTTTGCATCCGACTCCAACGATTGGGGAAACCGGAAACCATAGAACCGATTACGCGGCACCCGCCCCCGTATCAGGGGTATACAAAGAGCGGCGATCACCAGTCCCAAAATGATCTGCGCCAAACCGAGGGTGTATAGATCCGTCAAAGGAATCCGCCCTCCTTTGCTTCGGTCGCCCGGGGTTTATGAAACGGCCGCCGGAGGAACTTCCAAGAGGCGGCACCGTCGCATATGCAAAAGGATAAAGATATTGTAGGCAAGCTGTATCAGCAGAAATAGATACATTAACGAAAGCCCTCCGGCAATGCCGGCTCCCGCGCGCCATGCCCTGGCGATCTCATCAATCATGACTTTGTCGCCGTAGAGCAGTACGAGACAAAGAACGCCAAAGAGTATACCGAAGATGCGCCGGGCGCCTCTGTCGCGGGTTCTGTTGGACTCGGAAGTGAGCCAAAGTATCGATACGAGATTAAAAACGAAGACCAGAAAGAATCCGAAAATCATGAGGATCTCGGTATTCGAAAGGTGTCCGTGAACTGAAAGCACGAGCTCTTTGTGGATGGGGATCGCTGCTATATTGAAGAGGAGACCGGCGATCGAAGCCAGCGCAAACCAGAAGACAAGCCTGTCGTATCTGTCAATATTCATGATCTGTTCCTTGCCTGCCGCCACCCCGCGAGAGCTGCGCCTTGTGTTTTAATTATTCTCTTTCATCCAATAATCCGCAGGGCAAAGTAGGGCACAAGATTAAATAGAAAGAGGGAGATCTTTAAAAACATCAGGCCTCCGTAGTGTATCGCATTGAATGATGAATCGGAAAGATTAAACCATTTACCATGGAATCGCTTCAACCAATCCCGTGTAAAAGTGAACAAAAGAAACCAAAACACAAGCAGCGCCATGTTGATGACGGAACACCAAGCAAAGAAAGACCGAACCACTTCAAGCGTCATCCGTCCACCCTCCCTTGTTTCATGATCTTACAAAAGCGATCGGGTACCGATGCTACTGGAGATGGTCAGCCTGCCCGGTCCGAATCGCCTTATAAACCATCTTTCCTTGAAGCTTCAATTTTCCCAAGCGACTCTTCTTTTTGGCCATGATGATGTCGTAGAGATCTTCCCGCGTCGGGGGTGGTTTAACTTCGGTTTGCTTTTTTACCAATGTGATGGCTTCTGTCGGACAGAGACTGACACAGACGCCGCACCCGAGACAGCGATTCAGATCCACCACGGCGGTTTGGCTGTCTTTGGAGACGGTCACGGCCTGGACCTGGCAACGTTCCTCACAGACGCCGCATCCTTCGCATTTGCCGCTGTCCGCCTCGGCATAAAAGTTCGAGGCCCAGAAATCCAGGGGATTGGGGAGTCGCTTGTGCATGAGGAGCATGCCGCAACAGCAGCCGCAGCAGGAACAGATGAATTCGGCCCGCTCCGTGTTTGATGGCTGCAGGATCAACCCCTCTTGCTGATTCTTCTCAAGAATCGTCATCGCCGCTTCCCTTGAGATTTCCCGCCCGAGCCCGCATTCCCTGGCGGATTGGGCCATGGGACCGATGGCGAGGCAGGTCTCATGGCGATCTGTTACTTTGCAGGTTCTGCCCTGCAGAGATTTCTTTTTGCGGCAGATGCATTCAAGGATAACAAAGGGCTCCTCGGCCTTTTGCATCAGGGTCCTTACCTCATCAAAGGTGCTGACATTGCTCTCCACGCGGAGACTCTCTTCAATGGGGATCGTGCGCATTTGGGGAAGCTCAGTGCTCAGCAGATCGATTCCGAATTTCTTGTCTGATGTATATTCGTCGAAATTTTTGATAAACTCAGGAGTGAGCCGCCCAAGCTGAAATTCATACATCCCCACGACGAGGGGAGCGTTGCAGTATTGCCGCTTGCCGTCCTTGATTTTGCACTCGAGGCCGCCTTTTTTTTGCGTCGATTCGAGAATCTTTTCCAGCTCTAAGGGCGTTTCAACGAGATGCCGGGCTCTATTATAAATTGTTTCAAGCGGTTCGAACTTGTACGTTAAACAGGTGGCGATCTCGGCTTCACTGGGCGTGAAGATATGCTTCAGAATTTTAATCTCGGCGCCGGACTGTGTTGCGGGAAATCCCACCGCTTGATGATCCAAATGTTTTTGTAGTCTTGTATAGGCTTGTTCGGTTGACTTCATAGCGCGCCTCCATTCGCAATCATAATCGATTCTTCTACAAAAACGATCCTCGCCCAAGCTAATTTTCTATAAGGGCCCGCTAACCGTCACACCCTGCGTCCGCGGCTTCCTTATCCCGGCCCAACGCTTTTAGACAACGGCATTTGCCCGCTTGCGCCTTGTCCCGCATGTGGATATCCCCGGAGGCGATAATCTGCTCATAGGCGGCCAGCGCCTCGCCCGGGAGAGGGTCATCAAGATGATTCCCCGGCCGGGACGGCAAGACAACCGCCAAAGATAATCGACAATAGAATGGATATCAGAATTGATCCTGGGGATTGTCCGGTCTTCATTCTATTTTTCCTCTCCTGATGATGTTTTTGCTACAGGGGATTTCGAAGTGTAGCATGAAAATGAGCGTTTCATAAAATCATCCAGGAATCCCGGATCACCTTGACGCCGTAAACCCCAAGGGGCCCCGGGTCGCTAAAATGCCTGCAAGCCTTTAAATTTTGTCGCATAACGTAGAAGTTTATAAATCCTCGTCGATGGGGTAATCTTCCGCTATGCGGGCCGGTGCATTTCATGGAAGACCGCGATCCCGGAAAGGCCGAAAAATGCATCCCCATGGTGATATTACAGATGTTCCCGGAATTCGTGTCGGGCATGCCCAGGATCCGGAAGCGTTGACCGGCTGCACCGCCATCCTCTTTCCGCCGGATGGCGCCGTCGCCGGTATGGAGCAGATCGGTGGCGCACCCGGGACACGTGAAACCGATCTGCTGCGAACGCGGCACCTCGTACAAAAAATCCATGGCCTCGTCTTTGCCGGAGGAAGCGCCTTTGGATTGGATGCCGCATCGGGTGTTGTGACCTATCTGGAGTCGCAGGGCGTCGGATTTCCCACAGGCGCGGCCCGCGTGCCGATTGTGCCCTCCGCCGTGATCTATGATCTGGGGATCGGCGATGCTTCCATCCGGCCCGATGCTCAAATGGGCCGCTGGGCGGCCGAACGAGCGCGGGGTGCGGAGGCCGGACCCCTGCAGCAGGGAAATGTCGGCGCGGGGACGGGCGCGTCGGTCGGCAAGGTTTTGGGCAAGGAGTGGGCGATGAAGGGTGGTGAGGGATCCTCCTCGGCCAGGCTCCCCAATGATGTCTTTGTCGGCGCGCTGGCCGTGGTGAATGCCTTCGGTGACATTATCGACCGGTCGACCGGCGAGATCGTTGCGGGAGCGAGGAACCCCTCCGGCGATCCTCCCTTTGTGGATACCCTCTCGATCCTCCGCGAGCGGACGGGAATGGGCGAGCTTCAGTTCGGCCGGCAGGGTCAGAAGGAAACGCCGGGTACGGTGCTGGGTCTTGTTGCCGTGAACGCGCAACTCACGAAAGAGGAAGCAAACATTATTGCCAGGATGGCGGTTGCCGGATTGGCGCGTGTCATCCGCCCGGCTTTCACATTACTCGATGGCGATACGGTCTTTGCCGTGTCGATGGGGGGGGCGCGGGCCGATACGAGCACACTCGGAGCGGTTGCCGCAGAGGTTTTGGCCGATGCGGTGATGCAGGGTGTGCGCCAAGCCAAGTGGGCGGGTGATCTGCCGTCCTGCACCGACATCTCCAGGGGGGGCTCGTGAAAATCGCGTTTATCGGAACTCACGGTATTGGAAAAACGACCCTCTGTTTTGAACTGGCGGCGGAGCTTAAGAAGCGGGATCAATCGGTGGACATGGTCAAGGAGGTAGCCCGCAGCTGCCCCCTTCCGATTAATCAGGAAACAACCCTCTCCGCACAGACCTGGATCCTGCATACGCAAATCGCGAATGAGATTGCCGCGGCGGAAGCTTATGAAATCGTCATCTGCGACCGTAGCGTCATGGATAATTACGCCTATTTGATTCACCGATTGCAGCCGATCGGCCATCTGGATGAATTGATCCGCGGATGGATCGCCACCTATGACCATTTGTTCAAGGTCCCCATCATCGGCCGCCCGACCTACGACGGCACCCGGGACACGAATAAGGAATTCCAATGGGGTATTGATGAGGAGGTCGAGCGGCTTGTCGCGCGATTCGGTCTCGTTCCGCATCGGCTGGATCCCACGCGCCGCGGGCATTGGATGGCGGATATCCTCAAGATCGTCGTGCCGGGGCTGGTCATCCGCCAGGAAAGCCTCTTCCCGGAGGACTAACAACTCTATCGATGCCCTGTCGCTGATCCGCGATAATCTTAGCGACACTTTTTGTCCGCACTTTCCGGCCGAAGAGGGAGCCATCGGCGATAATACGGACTCCCGCGGCATGGCATTGTTTGATGATCCTTTCAACTCGCTTTGTTTTCTATCCCGTAATAAATGACTTGAAGGAGTTGATCGATATGCTCCTCGATGGAGAGATCCGATCCCTCGAGCGCCCAGGGGAATTCTAAAGAACGGAAAGAAATGACAAGGACATGCGCCGTGAGATCCACCCTTGGGACATTTAATTCATTCGTCTCGATTCCACCTTTTAGTATCGATTGGAGGATTTTATTTTCTTCGATAATGCAGGTTACCCGGGCATCGCGGATATGCGGCCAAAATCCATCCTCGGAGAATCGTGTCACCTTATATAGGTTCGTAAGATCACGGATGAAGAGGGCTTTGGTCAGAAGGTAGGCGCGGAGCTTTTTGAGAGCCGTTGTCTCGAGTTCGACGGCGTTTCTAATTTTCAGGAGGAGGAACTCCGTTTCGAGTTGAACGACATCCGCCAAAATCTCATCTTTATTCGAGTAATATTTGTAAACTGTTGCCTTAGATACAGATGCCTTCCGCGCAATATCATCCGTCGTGACCTTTTTTAGCCCAAAGCGAGCAAAAAGAGATTGGGCCGCCTCTAAGATCTGCTTCTTTTTGTCCATTCGTCCCTCCTTAAAAACTAAACTTAATATATATAAATCGTTTTTTGGTTCCCAAAATTTTCTGCCGATAGGATAGAGGCGGGGTGGCGTTGGCATATCCTACTGTTTTTTAGTGAATGGGACGAAAGGGTAGGGATGAGCGCCCTGCCTCCATCTTCTGGGAGGGCTCACCGAGTCACCCCGAGAGGTCTCAGATTGAGATATCGGGGGGGGATACCGAAGTATGACATGGAACGCCCCGGTTGCCGGCCGCAGATGGAGGGTTCCATTCTTGTGGGGCGAGTCACTTCACCAAGTATAGAGGGAAATTTATGAAGGCGACCGATTTTAACCTCGCCAGGAATTTAGAGTTTAATTTTAAAACGGGTATCACAAAATTTGAAGATTCCCGCCTGGTCATCTTCGATACTAATGCCATCGGCCTCTTGCGGCAGCTTATCGTATTGGAGCTCGGACTTGAGAGGGCCAGAGATCTATTTCTAAAATTCGGCTTTCAGAATGGGTTTTCCGACTTTCTTCAAATGAAGGTCAACTATGAATTTGAAAATGAAATGGAGCTCCTGGCATCGGGGCCGGTGATACACACCTGGGAGGGCATTGTCCAGGCAACGCCCGCAGAAATAAATTTTGATCGAGAAAAAGGGGAGTTCCTCTTTACCGGTATCTGGACGAACTCCTACGAAGCTGAGCAGCATCTCTGTTTCAATCCGCCAGTGAAGGATCCGGTCTGTTGGACTTTAATGGGATATGCCTCTGGATGGTGCACTGCTTTCTTTGGTGATCTGCTGATTGCGATAGAGCCCGCTTGCGTCGGGATGGGTGATGATCATTGTGAGTGGAAGATTCAACCCCCCGGTGTTTGGGGCGATGAAGCAAAACCCTATTTGAAGGCTTATCAACAAATATATCGAGGAATCAGAGATGGCAGAAAGGCTGCTTAAGTATTACAAGTACATAGCTGAGGAGATGGGTGGTGAATGCAAGGTCAAGCTTGCGATGGAAACCAAAATCCCCTCGACCATGGCCGCCACAGAGGATGATTCCTTCGAGAATATTGAGTTATTCAAAGAAGCCGTGCTGAAACTCACTGGGAGGCGCGCGCCGGAGTTTTAATCCGTCAGAAAACTTCTAACTGGTTCAGCTATCTTCTGGCTTCGGATCCCCAATGCATTTATATTATCCGCTGAATATCCTTGAAACCGAATGGGGGCCGGGCGGAATGGATACCAAAGAACACTATTATCAGGATGATCCGAAAATCGGCCCGCCGGATGTGAGAACCGATTTGCCGGGCATTGATTATTATTTTATCGGGAATGGGCATATCCTGGCGGCGATTCAGGTCTGCACATCAGGAAGCGCGACCCCGCTTGGCCTATTGGTCATGCATCCGGAGAGATTCGGCTCCAAGAGGCAGGCGCTGACCATGGATTCCAGGGATGGCTTGAGGCCGACAATGATCAGGTTGCGCGAGGGCCGGGAACTCCGCCATCCCCTCGCGGAGCGGGTGAGATCGGCTTGGATTCAGATCAATGATATTCCCGCCGTCCTGGCGTCATGGTCGCATGGTGATCTTGCCGTAGAGGAACGATTCTATTGCCCGGATCGCTCCTCGCCTGCATTGATCCGTGAGATTCGGATAGTTTCATCCACCGGATCACCGCGTGATTTGATCCTTGTCACCGGCCCGGAGAAGGCTCAGCTGGAGGCCGGCCTTCAACTTTATGAAAACACTCCGGTAACGCTGACATTGGAATACAGTCTCGAAGAGCTGGATGCACAAACGATGTGCCGGACTCGTTTGAGAAAGACGCCGGTTAAGAATATACCCGCAGCGGACTATTGGAACACTTTGGGAACATTCCAATCGTCATCAAAGCTGTTGGATCATCTCTTTGCCGTCTCCCGGAACCAGATCGCTGCTGTTCCCGCGGCATCGGGAGCGATGGATGCCAGCATATGGCAATACAATCGAGAGTGGCTCCGGGATCAAACAATGGTTGTGATGAGCCGGATTATGCTGGGGGAATTTGAATCATCGCAAGTGGCCCTCCGCCGCCTCATGAACGATTTTGTAAGCGAGGGCGGTGATACCGTTGATTCAGGCTGCCTCCGGCCCGCATTAGAGACGGAGCTTGATCAAAACGGGGAGATCTTGACCGCATTGAGGACATATGTGGATTGGACGGGTGATTCATCGATTGTGGAAGAGTTCTGGCCCAAGATAGAAGCGACGGCGGAATTTCCTCTTCGAAAGATGTTCCGCCATGAGCCCTCCGGTCTGTTGCACAATCAGCGCGATTATTGGGAGCGGCATATTGTCCACGGAATTCAAGACGGATTGGAACTTGCCCACCAGCTCTATGTCTCTGCCGGATTATCCGATGCGGCCCGCCTGGCGCGTTTGATGGGGCGGGAGGAAAAGGCTCAGCGCTGGGAATCGGAAGGGCGCCGGTTGCAGCGGGCCATAATGATGGATAAGCAGTACTCCCTGATAGATGAAGGCCGCTTTATCAAACGGAGGGATATTTCCGGATCGGTGCAACGGGAGATTCGTCCCCGAGAGGGGGCCGATCTTCCTTCTGAGATTCCCCTTATGCGCGAGGGCCCCCATTTACTGGATCCAGATTCTGCATCAGTGATTCCCATTGCGATGGAGTTCATTGATCCCAAATGTGAGCTGGCGCGTTGTACATTAGAGCAGACGGAGGAATTGTGGAATCAGCAGTGGGAAGGGGGAGGGTACAGCCGGTACAATATCACTTCTGAGGCCGGATCGCCCGCGCCCTGGCCGATCGCCACGGTTCGCATTGCAGCGGCCTATTTTGAAAACGGTGATGACGAAAAGGTGTGGCGCGCCCTTGAATGGATCGGCTCGGCGCCGGGTTCACGATCCGGATCCTGGTTTGAATTTTACGGACCCAGCCCTGTTCCGCCGTATCCCCAGGTAGGCGTCATCCCTTGGACATGGGCTGAAATCGTACGCTTCCATATCCATCATCTTTTAGGTGTCCGCCCTGAGTTAGACCACCTCATCCTCAGGCCGAGGTTGCTTCCCGGCATGAAAAGTATGAGCGCCGATTTGAGGTTGCGGAATTTTCGTTTGCGTCTGAAAATATCGAAGGCCGAGCCCGGCGAACGACCGGGATTCACCATGGAGAATCGGTATTTTCCCTGTTCGGCGGCAGGTGTTAAAATCCCGTGGCCCGAAAAGGATTTGGCCGTGACAGCTGTGCTCGATTGATGGGCGGCCCATCGGCTCCCGGGCGGCAATGATGCGTTCCGTTAAGACCGCCGGGTTGTTAATCCGATTTCCTTCCAATAAATCCCGGCCCGCCGCCGGATATTCTCTGGATTCACTTTCCCCGTTGTCGTGATGACTTCTGTCAGTCTCTTAGGCAGGTTTATCTCATTCGGATTCCAGCCACATTTGATTTTAAACTCGTATTTTCGCCGGAGCGTGTCAGAACAGAAGGCGTCCAGCTCGTCCTGCGCGCACGGCCGCCACAACAAATCCAATCCCTCTTTGATAATTTCCGGTTTGTAAATATTCCGGGCAAAGAGGCATATCACGAGGGAATTGAGCAGCATCCTGAACTTTGCTTCAGATGCCAGTTTCTTTGTCTGATCCTCCAGGCTCATGTCCGCTTTGAGAAGGGCCTGGTCAATTGAATAACCGGCGCCATCAAGGTGGGAATGGCGGACACCGACAATCCAATCGGTAAAAGCGTTTTCTCCGGTGATATAACCGGCTCCCTCGTTTCCTCCGAAGCATATCGCCGCGTCTTCCCCACCGTAGATGCGGCTGCACGCCGCGGCCCCCTTCTCAAGGTCTTTGTAAAAGGGGGTGGCATGCCGGCTCATCTTTTCCATGGATTCAAGGTAGGTCTCTGCATCCCCAAACCTGAGCACCAAGCCGTCAGTTTCATCGGTCCCGATCAACCCGCCGAGAAAGGCGTCGGTCGCCCAGGCCAGCGTCACACCGACCGACATGGCGTCCCAACCCTCCTTCTCTGTTTTGTGAAGCAGCTTGAGGATGCACTTGGGATCATTGATCGATAAATTTGTGCCGAGCGCGTAAATTAACTCGAAGTCGTAGGAAACCTGAAAGGTTTTAAAGCCGTGTTCTTTGTGGAATTGTTCGCGCAGCGTCGCCAGATGGATACATCCGCATTGGCAATGAGCGCAGGCGATTTGCCGGGAAAGATGGTCATTGCCGAATACTTCACCTGAAATTTGCTCCGAGCCTTCAAACCAACCCTGGCTGAAGTTTCTTGTGGGCAGTCCCTGAATCTTGTTTAATGCAAGGATATTTCCGGCGGTCCCCAGATCGTGGTATTTCTTCATCTCTCCCGATGCAACAACAGTGTCATAGAGGGAATCGTAATACTTCTTGAATTTCTTCTTGTCAGGTACGGTCAAATAGCGGTTGCCGCCGATAACCATTGCCTTGAGTTTCTTGGAACCCATGACCGCGCCCAAACCGAGCCGGCCGAAATGCCGCTGTGTGTCAACGGTGGCGCAGGCATAAGTCGACAGGCGTTCCCCGGCGGGGCCGATTCTAAGAATACTTCTTTTGCCGCCCGCGCCGATGTCCCGTCCGCGCAGCACCCGTTCGGTCGCGGAAGAAGAATAACCCCAAAGACTACCGGCATGAAGAAACTCCACTTGATCATTGTAAATATTGAGAAATACCGGTTCCCGGGCCGCGCCGATGATAACAATGGCGCTGAAGCCGGCATTGTACAGCGCCATGGCGAGCCGGCCGCCGGCGTGGGATTCGCCCAATTCTCCTGTGTGCGGCGATTTGAACAGAGCGACTGTTTTGGTGGCGACGGGCAGGATATTGCTGAACGGGCCGATGGATAAAATAATCGGGTTGCCTGCGTCGAAGGGATCAATCGAAGGGTCACAGTAGCGCTCGAGGAGATGTGTCCCGGCTGCCGTCCCACCCATCGTTCTGTGAAAGAGCTCTTCTTCTTCGAGAACCCGGCTTTTCTGAGAGGAGAGATCGATTTCAAGAATTTGCTTCCACACGGCTCTCCTCCTTCCTCTCACCCATCACAAGGACCTCATTGGGGCAATACCGGACACAGACGCCGCAATGTGAACAAGGGAGGGGAAGCTTTGTTTCGTCATCCCATTGCAATGCCTGAATCAAACAGGCCTTCACGCAATCTCCACAAGATGTGCATTTTTCCGCATCGAGCTTTAGAGCGCCATTGGAGCGCTGGGTCAGTGCGCCCGTGGGGCAGGCGGCGACACAGCCTGGATTTGTACAAGCCCGGCAGGCTCTGATTGAAAATGCGCCCTCGGTTCCCATATAGGTTCTGATGCGTATTGCTGATTTTGATGTTGTCAGCGCTTCGTGCCATGTGCGGGAACAGGAATACATGCAAGAGAGACAGCCGATGCATTGATCGCGGGCTGCGACTTTAAGAACCTTGCCCATCCGGCACCTCCGCTGTCCCTGGGCTTGCTTGCCGATATGCTGCCGGCAAATGAAATCCGAATATCCGGAGATGCGCGTTAGGCGGCGAGTAATTCCGTGATCGCCTCGAGAAGCTCATCCCGCAGGATAGGTTTGGGGAATATCCGGGCGGCCCCGATTCCTTTTGCAATCCCGAGATACCTCTGCGGAGTATCGCGGCCCCCACCGGAAATCGCAATGATTGGAAGCTTCGACCAGCGGCGGTGAAGATCCATAATAGTTTCGATTCCTTCCTTCTCCGGCATGATGATATCGGTTATGACCAGATCCACGGGGTTTTCCTCTTGTATCTGAAGCGCGACAACTCCGTTAGGCGCTTCTTCGACATCATAACCGGCCTCCTCCAAGGTCATACGAAGCATGATCCGGATACGTTCATCATCATCTACCACTAATAGACGGGCCATGGCCTATGCCTCCCTAACGTTTGTCTTGTGAAGCACCTCTTGAATTTCTTTCAGGAACAGCGATCTTGTAATCGGTTTTTTGAGATACCGGCTTATTCCAATTTCCTTTGCCTGCCCTTCGTCAAATACTTCGCTATACCCGGTAAAGAGGATGATGGGCATATTCGGGCGGATTTTTAAAACGGCCCGGGCGATCTCGGGGCCGGTCATCTCCGGCATGGTGACATCACTGATGATGAGATCAAATTGATCCGGGTCCGCCTTGAAATGCTTCAGGGCATTCAGGGGGGATGTAAAGCAGCTGACGGCATACCCGGCCCCCTCAAGGGAAATCCTTCCCAGCTCGGTAATGACTTCCTCGTCATCCAGAAGAAGTATATGTTCAATTCCCTTCAGTGATTTGGCATCCGTAGGGCTGCCAGGCCGCTTTACTTCCTTGATGATGGATGGGAAAAGGATTGTAAACGTTGTTCCCTTCCCGGGCGCGGAATCAAGTCTGATTTTGCCGCCCATTGATTCCACGATTCCATGAACAGTGGCGAGACCCATGCCGGCGCCGACATTCACTTTCTTGGTTGTGTAAAAGGGATCAAAAACCCTCTCCTGGACGTTGGGATCCATGCCGACGCCTGTATCTGAGACGGTGAGCTTGACCCACCGGTCCTTTTCTGCGCCACCGACCGGGTTCTCAACAGCGGATCCGCCGAAAATATTTTCCAGCGAGATGGATAATTGTCCCCCATTCTCGATCATCGCATGAAGGGCGTTGGTGCATAAATTCATGATAACCTGGTGGATTTGAGCCGGATCCCCAAGGATAGGATGGCACTGGGGATCAATCTGCTGGTGAATTTGTATCGTTGCCGGGAATGTCGCCCGGAGAAGCTTGAGAACTTCTTTCAAAATCGATTGAATGGACAGCGCCGACCGCTCGTGCGCTGCCTGCCGGCTGAAGGTGAGGATCTGATCCACAAGCTCTCCGGCCCGCTGACCCGCTTCAAAGATGTGATTAAGACAGATCCTGGTTCGACTGTCTTCTTCAACATCCTCCATCGCCAGTTCGGCGAAACCGATGATTGAATAGAGGATGTTATTAAAATCGTGGGCGATGCCGCCGGCTAGCCTGGATTTCCACCGCCCCTAATTCACTAAGAATTCTGACCTAAGGCTCCACGATCTTCGCTGCGGAGTATCCTCAAAACCGCCATCACACCATGCTTTCCGCCTGAAACGACCAGATGAGTGAAATTGTAGCTCT
>JAHJDP010000075.1 GCA_018831195.1 Candidatus Eisenbacteria bacterium
ATGATTACCAAGACTGAAGCGATCGATCTAGTGGATGACATCTTCGAAGAGCAGGCCCTGGCGCTGGGCGGGATGGTCGCCGTGGACAGGGTGGAGGACTCATTCGTCTGGCAGATGGTTAAGACCTTCGATCTGATCCGGGGGAAGATCCTGCGTCGGCTGGATACGGAACATCCGGACGAGACTGACGATATCCCACAGCCTATACAGCCCCACCCAGCCATTGAGGAGTTTCTCCTCTCACTGAGGAGATCGTAGGGCGTGCGCGAGAGAACAGCGATTGAGTTGAGGCGGCATTACAGCGGGCGCTCAGATGCTGAGGCCAGCGGGGCGATTGCAACCCTGCTGATGAAGATCATATCCAACTCCCCTGACCATAAGCAGAGGCGCCCGGCTCTTGAAATCGAGGCTACCGGACCGTGCAAAGAAGGAGATGCCGATTGTGGCGGCGAAGTCAGACATGTCCGTGGTTGTTGAGGATTTCATCGATCGCGTCATGCGGGTGTTTCCCGATGCGGAGGTGGTATCGAGAGGTGAGTCGACCTTGAGAACCAATGGGCTCTCGAACCAGGGCAAGGCAGCCCTCTGGTACGCGAAACAGGGTTGGCCGGTGTTGCCCCTCCACACACCACGAACCGGATCTTGCAGTTGCCGGAAAGATGATTGTCAAAGCCAGGGCAAACACCCCAGGACTCAGCGGGGATTGAAGGATGCCACGACCGAGGAGGGCGCGATCAGAAGTTGGTGGACGCGATGGCCCGATGCCAATGTCGCGGTTCTCACCGGTACTGAAAGTGGCTTGATTGTATTGGATGTAGATCCACGCAATGGGGGGGATGAATCATTGGCTAACTTGGAGGATGAATTTGGCAGACTCCCGGCGACGGTTGAATCTCGGACCGGTGGCGGGGGACGGCACTACTTTTTCAATCACCCGAGGGTGCCCATTCGGTGCAGCTCCGGCAAGCTTGGCCCTGGTCTTGATCTAAAGAGTGATGGCGGATATATCGTCGTGCCACCAAGTGTGCATGGTTCGGGAAATACCTATCAGTGGCGTGATTCAAGCAAACCAAATCAGATTCAAGCTGCTCCTCTCCCTGGTTGGCTCCTGGACCGATTAACTCAACAATATGAAAGGAGTCCGGCAGATGAGGTGGGCGAAGGGAATATACCTGAAGGCAGACGGAACGAAACGCTGACCAGCATGGGTGGGCGTCTGCGTTCCATGGGTATGACAACAGCAGAGATCCGATCGGCGCTGCTTGAGGCCAACAGGGGGCGCTGTGCTACACCGCTGGATGATATGGAGGTGGAGCGGATTGCGGAAAGCCTCGGACGATATCCTCCGCGATCAAGTATCGTCACCAATTCAAATGAGTGGGAACATCCAATACCTCTGTTAGTAACGAACCTCCCTGAATTTCCAACCCCTGCGCTGCCGGATTGGGTGAAGGAATTTGTAGAAGCCGAAGCCACGGCTACCCAGACACCTCCTGACCTGGCCGGCATGCTCACGATCTCTGTGTGTGCTGCGGCCATTGCAAAGAAGGTGGTTGTAAATGTCAGAGAGGGATATCAGGAGCCGGTAAACGTTTTCATTGTCGTTGTCCTTCCGCCCGGAAGTCGTAAATCAGCTGTATTCTCCCATGTCACTTCTCCTCTTGAAGAGTATGAAGCCACCGAAACTGAGCGGTTGAGGTCTGAGATTGCTGAGCAACAATCCCAGCTTCGAATTGCCACCGAGGCATTGAGGAAGGCGGAAAAGAAAGCAGCTGAAGCCAAATGGGACAAACGAGAGGCAGCATTTGAGGAAGCCAATAAGGCGGCGCGAGAGCTTGCGGCCATTAAAGTATCTCAACCACCGCGTCTGGTTGTTGATGACTGCAGTCCCGAACGGCTCTCAACTCTGCTGCAGGAACAGGGTGGCCGGATCGCTGTCATGGCGCCGGAGGGTGATGTCTTCGATCTCATTGCGGGCCGGTATAGCAGCGGAGGTCCCAACCTTGGTGTCTATTTGCGAGGTCATGCCGGGGATCTAATACGGGTTGATAGAGTCAGTCGGGCTTCAGAATTTGTGGAATCCCCCGCACTCACTGTGGGCTTGGCTGTTCAACCTGAGGTCTTGAATGGTCTAACTCGGGTGCCCGGTTTTCGTGGCCGGGGTCTCATTGGACGCTTTCTCTTTGCTCTTCCTCATAGCCGTCTTGGCTGCCGGGAAATAAGTCCCCCCTCAGTACCATCGCCGGTTAAATCTGAATACCGCAAGAATGTCCAAGCTCTCTTGTCATTGCCTTTCGCGGTCGAGACCGAGGGGGCACCGGCACCACATACGCTGTCATTTGATTTCCCCGGGCAAGAGGCACTCATGGCTTTTGCCTCTTGGTTAGAACCGCAGTTGGCGGAGACCGGTGACTTAGGGCATATGACGGATTGGGCGGGGAAGCTGGTGGGAGCCGTCGCCAGATTGGCAGGCATCCTACATATGGCCGAGTACGTCGGTGAAAAAGATCCCTGGTCGATACTCATAGACCTCCCGACTGTGAAACGTGCAATCCAGATCGGTCACTACCTGATCCATCATGCCAAGGCGGCATTTGGCGAAATGGGAGCTGATCAGGAACTGGATGACGCCCGGCATCTTTTGAACAAGATCCAGAGCCTGGGTGTCACCGAAATCACGCGGCGGGATCTGTTTGAGTCGGTTAAGGGGCGGTTCAAGAAGGTGGACAAGATGGACCCCGGCCTTGGACTCCTGGCGGATCATGGCTATATCCGGCGGAAAGAAATGGAGGATTCCAGTGCCCGTGGCCGGAAACCGAGCCTCATTTATGAAGTGAATCCACTTTTGCCACCGGAATTGAACCGTTGCAGATCTGCAACACAAAAAGAACGATTACAGGGTACACAAGTTAATTGTGCGAATTGTGCGAATTGTGCGACGCCCACGTGAGCCTCAAAACGCGAGTTTTGGGGTCGGAAGAGGGAGGTTTTGGGCCAATGAATTCTGCGAATTCTGCGAACATCACTCTAAGTAATCATTTTTTGTTATATACTACTATAATAGTAGGAATTAGATCTGGGGCAAAAAACGTCGTTTTTGGGGGCTTACCCTCGTCGCACAATTCGCACAATTCGCACAATTCCCCATTGGGTCCCAAACCGGCAACCCCCAGATCCGAGATCCGAGGGCGGTCGGCAGCCTGTGAAGGTCGGCTGTCGGGTCGATCACGTGGTCCCGTTCTCGACAATCGCCTTAATGGTATCCAGATCCCCCCGGGCCGCGGCGACGATCACGCCCTTCACAAACTTGGTCGCCTTGCCAGATCCGGTTGCTTTGTGGATCAGATCCCGTTCGGCGCGGGTCAACCTGAATGCGAACACGACGAGTGGTTCGGTGACGTTCGGCTTCAGGGCCGGTTCGGGATCGGGAGCGGGTGCCGTTGTGATTGGGTCCGGCGTGATGATCTCGGCCGTCTCGGGGGCCGTCTTGGCGTCCTTCGTCTTCTGCTCTGCCTTGGCCTTCTTCGAGTCCTTCTTGGTGGCTGGTTTTGTCTGCTTCTTAGCCATGATCAAATCTCCTTCTGGTTATTGGTTTGTCCTGGTCTTCTTATCCAGCGCCGGATTAATGCCTGCCTCTCCGTCGTCGCAGGAGAGCAGTTCTTCAATTTCTGTGGCCCAGTGCAAGAAGTCATACCGGCCACCGGCGATTGTGTTGTCCGACATCTCAGCAGCCTCGCGCATGAGCCCAGCAGCCTTGGCGAGCAGGTCGGCGGCTTGTTTGGCTTTCTTCGTGGCCTTCGGGTTCGTCCGGTTCATGTTCCCCCTCCTTATGGGCCGGGCCCCATTGCCCGGCGCATTGGTAACAACGCTTCCAACCCCAGAGAAGTCAAGTCAGCGGGAGCAATAAAATGAGAAGAAACAAAAGATTAACGCTGTGGTCCGCGCTGCCGCCGTACTTGGGTGGAAAGCGTCGCCTTTGTCCCCTGATCTTCCGGGAAGTGGACCGAATCCTGCCACGGAAGCTGTGGCCGGGGCTTACATTTCTCGACGGCTTCCTTGGGGGCGGGTCGGTATCGCTCTACGCCAAAGCCCAGGGATTCAGGGTCATTTCAGTGGATATCGCCGAACGGTCCATCGTGGTCGGGCAGGCACTGATACAAAACAGCTCGGTTCGGCTCCGGCGCGAGGACATTTTGCGGGTGGCGGCCGACAAGTACGAACCACCGGGCCTGGTTGAACAAAACTACGTCCCAAAAGCCTTCACGCGGGCGCAGGCGCGACTTCTCGACCGCATCCTAGCCATGGCCGGGGAGGCGCGAGATATCGCGCGACAGGGGCTCCTACGGCTCCTGGCGGTGCGTGTGGCGCTGCTAGCTCATCCTATGTCAAGTGTGAGGACCGGGACGATCCACCGGCTATCCAGCGGCGAATATGAAAACATCACGCCAAGCTGCCTCAAGGGATACGTTGAGGGGCTGCGCCTATCCCGTCCCGACCGGCTCTGGAAAGTGGCGATGCAGATCAATGCCGGGGTTTTTCAAGGCGAGGCTCAGGTCCTGAAAGCAGACAT
>JAHJDP010000076.1 GCA_018831195.1 Candidatus Eisenbacteria bacterium
AACTCCAGAGTCTTTTCTCGTTGAATGAGTTTTATCAATTTTCTCACCTGCTGGTTTGTAACCATCTAAGTCTCCTAACTTGAAGTCCTAGATGGTATTATCGGCAGCGAGAACCGGTAATTTTGTTTGTCGTTCACCGGGAATTTTCAGTGTCGTTCATCACATAGTTCCGGCTGGCTTCTTTAGAATGGGTGATGGAAGTTCCTATTGCGGCGTAAATCAGCGGGATGTGACATTGACGCGGGATTTCATTTTGGGGAAATATGAGGTTACCAATCAGGAATATTTGGAAGCGCTTCAATGGGCGTATGATTTGGGATATGTCATCGCAACGACTACAATGGTCTTGGATAATTTGGATGGAAGCACCGAGGAACTCCTCGATATTGCCAGTGAATATTGCGAAATTGGATTTGATGGGGCAGGTACATTTTTAGAAAGTGTGATCGGCCAGGTTAGGTGCAGTTATTCCAAAGTCCCGCTGAAGCAGGTTGTTTGGTTTGCTTTTGTATGTGCCCGGTGCTTCTGAGCTGGCAGCGACTGGGATAGAGCATCAGAAGCTGGTTAGCGGGTATGACCAAAATGGGAGAAGCTAAAATACAAAATTGATACCGAATGCTCTGCAAATGAATCCGAGCGGAATTCGCCCTCTTTTTGCCATTGGGCCGAGCAGCGGATTATAGGTGAATGCTCAAGAAATTCGCGGAAACCGGGGGGGAGCCACCCGCGAAACTCGCGCTTGTCCCTAACGAATATGTGCCAACCCAAAAGATCGAAGATTCGATCGAAAGAACCGTCCGGGAATACCAGGAATCCGGCCAACTCCCATCCGCCCTGGAAGACTTCCTGCACCGCCGCCGTCCCCGGATTCGCAAACGGACGCGGGGCCCGATCATCCGCAAGGGCGAAGATATCCTTGCCGGCACTCTTGATGCGGTCCTGAACATGCAGGACACGACCCTGTGCATCCAGGGTCCTCGCGGATCCGGCAAGACCCACACGGCGGCCCACGTTATCCTCGGGCTCCTGCAGGCGGGGAAGCGGGTGGGGATCAGCGCCAAAAGCCACAAATCGATCTGCCATCTGATGGGAAAGGTTGCGGAGTTCGCCCGAGATGAGGGATTCAGCCTATCAGCCACGAAGGTGGGAGGGGACAAAGATGATCCGCTCTTCGACAGAACCGGGATCCAGTATAAATCGAGCATAAAGCAAGCCGTTGGAAAGAAGGCGCTTATCGGCGGCACGGCTTGGGCCTTCAGCATCCCCGACGCCGCGGGTCAGTTTGATTATCTGTTTGTCGATGAAGCCGGACAGGTTTGCATCGCCAACCTCAGGGGCATGATCCCGAGCACCCGCAATGTCCTTCTGCTGGTGGATCAGATGCAGCTCGGCCAGTCGACCTCGGGCGTGCATCCTGGGGAAAGCGGATTGTCCACGCTCGAATACCTCCTTCAAGATCACGCCACAATTCCGGATGACCTGGGGATCTTTCTCGAACAACCTGGAGGCTGCATCCCGACCTGTGCCGGTTTATTTCCGAGGCGGTCTACGATAGGGAGGCTTCAGCCGGAGGAACACACGGCGGCAAGAAGGATCCTGGTTGCCAGATCCGGTTCCGTAAAAGGGCGGATTAAAGAGGCGCCGGCGCGATCGTTGGCGATTACGCGGGAAGCCGGGTTGCTCTTCATTCCGGTGGAGCACGGCAGCAATGTGCAGGGAAGTGATGAAGAAGTTGAGGTCATCCAGCGGCTCGTGAGCAGCCTCCTGAGGCCGGTACATCCGCACGCGGGCAATCATGGAAATTATTGCATCGCCCCACAATTTGAATGATAATAATAGCGCGATCACGAGAGTAATTGGGATCGGGCAAAATTTGATGCATATCGCAGACCGAAGAAAGTCTGAAAATCGTTGAAGGAGATCCATTAATGTCAGAATTAGACCAAGTGCCATTTGACGGAATCGAATTCGCCGACAATCCTGAGCCACGATGCCCATGCGCTCTGCTTCTTGATACCTCTGGCTCAATGAGCGGTGCGAAGATTGCCCAATTGAATGAGGGGCTGCAAATTTTCGCCGAGGAACTGCGCTCTGACGCCATGGCCGCTAAGCGTGTCGAGGTCGCCATTGTCACCTTCGGCCCAGTTCATACCGTTCAAAATTTTGTTACAGCCGATATCTTTCAGCCGCCGTCACTCGTGGCAAGTGGTGACACACCAATGGGAGCTGCCATAATGAATGCAGTTGCGCTGGTTGCCGAGAGGAAGTCAAAGTATAGAGGAAATGGCATAGGCTACTATCGACCCTGGCTATTTTTAATAACGGACGGTGCACCCACAGATGATGTCAGTGCAGCTACGGCGGCCATACGCGAAGGGGAAGCCGCAAAGTCTTTGATGTTCTATGCTGTTGGTGTCGACGGAGCTGACATAAACAGACTGTCGCAGATTGCCATTCGGCAGCCGTTGATGCTTCGCGGGCTGTCATTCCGCGAGATGTTTGTTTGGCTTTCCAACTCCCTTGGTAGCATTTCAAGATCCACGCCGGGTGATGCCGTTCCATTGTCGAACCCAGCTGCCCCTGATGGCTGGGCGGTGGTGGACTAAATTCTATATGTGGAAGGTCGTATCATCTCAGGTTACTGGGGCGTCGCATCTTAAGACAAATCTATCGTGTCAAGATAGGGTGGCATACGAGGCGCTGCCAGGTTGTGCTCTTGTGGCGGCTGTCGCAGATGGTGCGGGCTCGGCTCAAATGGCTGAGCTCGGTGCAGAGATAGCGGCTAATTTTGTCATCGCACATTTGAAACATTCCCTGACAGAAAAACGATCAGACTTTGCTGCCTGTCTTCGGGAAGCTGCAGCTTTGGCACGAGAGGCGATCGCGTTTGAGGCCGGACGGGAAAAAGCGCCTATGCGAAGCTACGCCACGACACTTCTTGCACTTGTTCTAACTCCCGAGGGGGGCGGTGCGTTGCAACTCGGCGATGGTTTGATTGTGGTTAGCGATTGCTGGGACGAGTGGAGTTGGGTGTTTTGGCCACAGCGAGGAGAATACATAAATACTACTCATTTTCTTACGGATGATGATGCAATGGAACGGCTAGAAATTGATATCTTGCCTGGCGCCTTAACCGATGTTGCACTAATGAGCGACGGTCTGGAGCCGTTAGCCCTGCACTATGCAACCAGGGCAATTCATGTTCCGTTTCTGAATGGAATTTTTAGACCCCTATTTAAGGCAAAGGGCAGTGAAGATCTAAGGAAGCTCTCCACATCGTTGCAGAAATTTCTATCTTCTGAAGTGGTCGGGTCTCGAACAGATGACGATTTGTCGTTATTGCTTGCTACTCGCCGGAATGATGACGAGTCCCAATTGTGCGACTAACCTTGACGCGATCTAGAACAGATGTGCGGCTCGAGCAGGAACTCGGTCGGGGAGGCGAAGGAATAGTCTTCACGATTGCACATCAACAACGGCATGTTGCGAAGATATACAACATCCCCCCTGATCAGCGGAGGATTCGTAAATTAGAAGCGATGGCAGAAGCCGCAAACCCAGCTCTTCTGAGAATTGCAGCTTGGCCGGTAGACTTGCTTTCGGATACGAAAGGTATAATCCGTGGATTCTTGATGCCGCGGGTTGTCGCACGGCGAGACGTGCATGAATTGTATAGCCCCAAAAGCAGATCAGATTCATTTCCGCAAGCGGATTTCAAGTTTCTGATTCACGTTGGTGCCAATATCGCAAGAGCATTTGCCATTGTCCACGAGGGTGGTCACGTTCTCGGTGATGTCAACCATGGCAATTTGTTAGTAGGCCCAAATGGGACTGTTGTTCTTATAGACTGCGATTCATTTCAAATCAGTAAGGGTGCTAATGTATTCACTTGCGATGTTGGGGTTCCTCTGTTTACAGCGCCAGAACTTCATGGCCGGGCCCTCAGAAATTTGATCCGCACCCCAAATCACGACCTGTTCGGTCTTGCTGTCCTGTTGTTTCATCTTCTTTATATGGGTCGGCATCCATTTGCTGGGCGGTACACCGGTCCGGGTGATATGGGAATTGAGAGAGCAGTTGCTGAACACCGTTTTGCCTATGGCCCTGATCGCGCCAATCATCGTATGGAACGGCCCCCTGGGACGATTCCCCTCGAAACCCTGGGAACAGTCATTGCCGCGAACTTCGTACGGGCCTTTGGACGATCTGAGAATGCTCGCATGCGACCGGATGCAAGAAGCTGGATATCAGCCCTCGAAGACCTGAAGGCTCGTCTTTTGCAATGCCAGGTAGTGAGCGGGCACCAATATCCTCGAGATCTAAGCTCATGCCCTTGGTGTGATATTGAGGCGCAGACGGCTGTTCGATTGTTTGGACAGCGGATTATTACCCACGATCCTACAGGGAAGATCGATGTCGGGGCGCTATGGCGGGCTATTATGACGGTTCGTGATCCGGGTCCTGACCCGGAGCTTCCATCTGAACGCCCCTGGAAGCCGCCAGCCGGTGTCAATCTGCCAAATACTGCCCTGAAAAGTTTCCGCAAAGCCGCGAGCATTATTCTCGGTGGCTCCGGACTGGTCGCCTGCAATGCTTTGGCGGAGAATGGTGGGTTTTTGGGAGCATTGGCTGCCTTTGTTCTTGCCCTCATTGTGTGGCCGCGGGTGTCGACCGAAAAACGAATGGCAGCCAAACAGGATTTCTCCTCTGCGAGTGCCAATTGGGAACATGCTCTTGGGAGGTGGCGGGATCAGGCGTCCCTGAGCATTTTCTCGGAAAAGAAAAAAAGCTTGGAAAGGGTGCGCGCTGAGCTCAGTGATTTGCCAAGTGAACGTTGTCGGCGCATGGCGATTCTCGAGGCGCAGCGCGAGAACTTTCAGCGCAAGCGATATCTTGATCGTTATCGGATTTCACGGGCCAGAATCCCAGGGATAGGGCCAAGCAGGACCTCCATGCTTGCATCATACGGGATTGAAACGGCGGCGGATGTTGAATATGGGAAGGTCATCCGGATCCCCGGCTTTGGTGAGTCTCTCACGTCTGATCTGATTCGGTGGCGCCGGAGCCATGAAGGGAATTTCCGATTCAATCCGAATGAGCCTGTCGACCCTCGGGACATAAAATCCCTCGACCGGGATGTCGAGGCGCGCCGTCAGAGCTTGCTTGCGATTTTGCGGCAGGGACCAGACGTTTTGAGACGTTTGAGCTTGGAAATCCACAGCTCCCGATTGCGCCTCCTGTCAATTTTGGAAAAGACCTGGGAAGCCTACAAGATTGCGCAAACGCGAAGAGACGCCTTATAGGTGTGAAATCGAGATTCTCCAACATCTATGGAACCTGACAAGAGATATTTGTCAAAATCTTCGTCTTTATGCGAGAATGGGTGCGCGGTCTAGAATGAACGAGGAACGTGCCATTGACCCTCGCAAATTGACCAATTCAACACAGCGGATGAATGGAGAATGTCATTGGAAACAGCCAAGGGCTACATCGCGTTAACTGATCCCGGATGGTATTCCTTCCTCTCAACGCGAGAAAGGCTTGATGAGGTCAATTTTTGGCAGCCTCGCGGAGGACGCAACTTTCGATCATTAAATCGCGGGGAACCTTTTTACTTCAAACTCCGTGCTCCTTACAAGGCTATTGCGGGATTTGGTTTTTTCGAGAGGTTTGAAAGGCTCCCGGCATGGATGGCATGGGAGTGTTTCAAAGAGTCAAATGGCGCTGACAGTTTTGACGCGATGCTTGACCAAATCATCCCACTGCGTGGTGATCAGGGATCGTTGGAGAATGCGGGCGAATTCGAGATAGGTTGCATAATGATTGCCGCCCCCATCTTCTTTGATCAGAAAGACTGGGTTTCCCCACCAAATGATTGGGCAAAAACAGGTATCCAGCAGGGAAAGAGATACGATCTTGGTTCAGGAGAAGGCCGCCGTATTTTTGATGAATGTCTCGCACGGGCCCAAAGCGGGGAGCGATATTGGAACATTGAGACTCCCATTCAGATTGTGGGCTCTGACAAGCCACGATACGGAAGTCCTATATCTATTCGACCACGATATGGGCAAGGTCTGTTCAGTCGGGCGGTAAGGGAGGCCTATGGCGGGGCCTGTGCCGTTACAAGCGAGCATTCCGATCCTGTTCTGGAGGCGGCGCACATTAGACCCTACAGACTTGGTGGTGAGCATCGCGTTGATAATGGCATTTTGCTTCGTCGTGATTTACATCGTCTATACGACCATGGTTATGTGACGATAACCGAAAACTATACATTTCGTGTTGGAGATTGCCTACGAGACGAATTCAAGAATGGTCGGAGTTATTACGGTTTAAATGGATTCCCAATTTTGGTGCCCAGTATGGAAAATTTGCGGCCCCAACGAGAACTACTTGAATGGCATAACACGGAGATCTTCAAGGGGTAGAATTGCCGAATTGCGCTAGGATGGCCTGAAGATCAGCTGAATCGCATGTCATCAATCGATGGACCTAAACGAATCCCCTTCCCCCAGCCCCCCCAACATGTTACATTCCTTCCGGCTAGCTGGTGCATACCGAACAGTGAAAAGACCTCTCATATCCCGGCGTCCAGGGCGTCAAAACCGCAAATCCGCCCGCGAAACCGGGAAAACTGAGCGTTGGGGGACGGCATAAAAGACATGTCACCAACTCAGCCTACCCAAATCCCCCGAGTCGGGGTCTTCGCCACCATCCGCAATCGCCGCGGCGTCGTCACGGCGGTCGAGCCATACGACGGCGATAAAGGCCGCCTCCACCTCGTCCACCTCGAATACAAAGACGATCAATGGCCCCTGGATGAGCGGCTGATCTGGGAATTGGAGCCCAGAGGAGACCTCCTAGAACCCACCGCGCTCCCAAGCATCCAGAAAACCGACCCGATGCCAGGCAACGACTTCGACGCGCTGCTCCGCGCCGCCCGGTGGACCGCGACCTCCCCATACCTTGATCCAGACGGGGAGGGGCCGGTCGAGCGGCTCCCGATCGCCAGCCCATTCCACGGCGCCGTTCAGCTGGAGGATTTCCAGCTCGTCCCGCTCCTGAAAGCCCTGCGCATGCCCCGCGTCAACCTCCTCATCGCCGACGACGTCGGCCTCGGCAAGACGATCGAAGCGGGCCTGATCCTGACGGAACTCCTACTTCGCCGCCGGATTCAACGCGTCCTGATCCTCACGCCGGCTTCACTCAGGCTCCAATGGCGCGAGGCGATGTGGGATAAATTCTCCCTTCTGTTCAACCTCATCGATCGCTCAGAGACTCACAAGCTCCGCAAAAAGCTCGGCATCGACGCCAATCCCTGGCGCTCTTTCAGCCGGATTATCGCCTCGTACCACTATCTCCGGCAGCCGGATGTCCTTGAGCAGTTCAGGTCGGCTTACCAGGCACAAGCCAATTCACCCAGCCCGCATCTCCCATGGGATCTCCTCATCGTCGACGAATGCCATAACCTCATGCCGTCTCCCTTCGGCGACGACAGCGATCTCTGCCAAATGATCCGCCAGATCGCGCCGCACTTTGAACACCGCCTTTTCCTCAGCGCGACGCCCCACAATGGTCACACCCGGTCCTTCACCGGCCTCTTGGAGATCCTCGATCCGGTCCGATTCAGCCAAACCTCCGAGCTGAAACCTGCGGAGAAAGAACGAATCCAGCAGGTCGTAATAAGACGCCTCAAGCGGGAGATCAACGCGCGCACTAAGCCACACAAATTTTGTACAAGAGAAATTCCCCTGGCATTGCCCCTACAACTCTCAAAAGAGGAAATCGCGCTCAGCGATGCTTTCGACAAATTCCGCAAAAGAATAAGACAAGTCATCCACGACGATACAAAGACTCAAAATCGCCAAAGAAGACAATCCGGAACCTTCGCGGTAGAGATCCTCGGCAAGCGGCTCCTCAGTTGCCCTATCTCCTTCGCCGAATCGTGGCGCCGCTGCCAGGAGGGGCTCAAAGAAGACCAACAGGCAACCGACGCCGACATGAAGGCAGCCCAAAAATCCGTTCAACAAGAAACCGGCGATGACCGCGAGGCACAGAAGCGGGAAGACACGGCCGCCGGCACGATAGGCTCCTGGCTAAAAGCCATCAAAAGCGAAACAAAAAACGAAATCGAAGGCATCGATCAAGCCATCAAAAACCTCAATATCGACATCACTGGTAAACCCACCATCGAGCAAGATCCCAAGAACGACGCCCGCTTCGACATTCTCTGCGACATCATCGACACGAAAATCAAAAACAATAAAAAATGGCGCGACGACGAGCGCCTCATCGTTTTCACTGAATACAAAACAACACTCGACTATATCGTCCGCCGCCTACGCAAGAGATACGAAGAAAAACGCATCCTGACCCTCTTCGGCAGCGGGGGAAAGGAAGGCCAAGACGAACTTGAACGCGATCTCGTCAAGCAGGCCTTTAACAATCCCGACCACACGGTCCGCCTCCTCATCGCCACCGACGCCGCGTCAGAGGGGCTCGATCTGCAGCGCACCGCCCGCTACCTTCTGCACTTCGATTGCCCCTGGAATCCCTCCAAGCTCGAACAGCGTAATGGCCGCCTCGACCGCTACGGCCAAACCCGCGATGTCACGGTCCACCACTTTGTCAGCGACCAGGATCACGACCTCCGCTTCCTGGCCCACATCATCCGCAAAGCCGACGAAATACGCGAAGACCTCGGTTCCGCCAACGAGCTCTTCGACGAAGCCGCCCACCGCCGTCTCGTAGAGGGCGAGGACTTCGAAACCGTCAAAGAAGACCTCGACAAGCGCATAAAAGTAGCACAGCAGCGCACAACTCTTGATGCCGACGATACCCCCACAACCGAACAAACGGGCTACCACGCCCCGCGCGATCTCGAAGCGATCGCCGCGGAGCTCGATCTCGATGCCGGCGCCATGAAAGACACCCTCGAGGCCGCCATGGCCATCCGCGCCGGCCGTCCGCAGCTCGAATGCTCCGAGGAGAAGAAAACCTGCAAGATCATCAAACCCGACCTGGCCGGCTGGATCGAGGTTATTGACGACTCGCTCCGCCTCCGCACCGGCACCAGCACCCGCGGCCCCGTCGCCCGGATCGCCTTCTGCCCCGATCCCTTCATCGAAGAGGTCGGCGGACGCCGGATCTTCTCCCCGCGCCCCGACGTGCTCCTCATGCACCTGTCCCACCCGATGCTGCAAAAGGCGCTCAGCTCCCTGACCCGCTGCCGCTATCCCGGCACCGACGCCACCGCCTCCCGCTGGGCGGTTCGCCTCGGCAAGGTCCCCAAGGGGGCGGACGCACTCGTCTTCCTCAGCCTCGAAGAGCTTGCGGTCAACGATCTGCGCGAGACATTCCACCATTGGGTCCGGACGATCGCATTCCCCATCAAGGGCGGATCCCTACAGGCGCGCCTGCCGCACACACCGGCCATCCAGCTCCGCGACGCCACGGCCACGCACGACAAGGCCCACTATGAAACGGCCCGCAGCCTGCTCGACGAGGTCGAGCCGGATCTCAAAAACTTCCTTAAAAAACACGCTGAGAAACTCACTGCGGACCTGAAAAATCAACTCAAGACGGATGGGGAACAGGCGCGCAAGCAGGAGGATGAGCGCTACCGCAGCCGCCAGGGGGAGGTTTCGAGCCTGATTGCCGAGAACACTCTGGCCAAACTCGAAAAAGAGGTCAAAAAATTAAAGCAGGATCGGCAGCAGGGAATGCTGTTCGAGTCAGTCGCCCATCTTGATCAACTCGACCGCTCCATCGTTGATAGGGAAGAGGAGATCAAACGCCGCACCCTGCACTATGAGGAGGTCCGCGCCCAGCTTGAAAAGGAGCGGGAGCGCATCCTGAATTATCTCCTGCCGAAACGCTACGCCATGGAGGGCACGGCGCAGGTCTTTCCCGTGAGTATCGAGATCCGCCTGCCGGGAGGCGTCTCATGAAGCCCGTCGAATTGACCGGCTGGGACCGGCTCCGCCATGGCGGATTGTTACTCGACGCGCAGCGGCAGCGTGAACTGATCACCCATCAACCCCAGCCGCTGCTCTCTTACCATGAGCGCGAGCTCCGCCGGTGGGTAGGGCAGATTCTCGACGACGGCGCCGACATCCCCGATTTCATCACCTTTGTCCTGCAGCGGATCTGCGGATTCACCGACACGACCGGATCTTGGCAGCGGGGGAGTTCCGTATCTAGCGACTGGAGCCGCCCTGACGTCACCGGCGAGATTGTGAAACCACGGCAACTCTGGCGCGGCCACAACGGCGGATGCCTTCCGATCTTCATCGATCGCGAGAAGCGGGTCGGTATCGGCCGCGGACGGAAGGCGGCGAGCCAGGTATTACAGTGGCTGCGCGCCGGTCCTGAGCAGCTTGCCCTGCTCACCAACGGACGCCAATGGCGCCTTATCTTTGCCGGACTCGACTTTGACGCCTGGTGCGAATGGGACATCGATCTCTGGTTCGAAGAGGGCGAGATTTCCGATCAGGTAACAATCCTCCGCACCCTGATCTCGCCAACCCTCTGGAAGCCGGCAGAGAAAGAAACCAACTCGCCGCTTCTCCAGGCTATCCTCGACAGCCGCAAGGGACAGGCGGAGCTTTCACAATTCCTCGGCGAGCGGGTGCGCGAATCGGTCGAAGTCCTCATCCGGGGCCACAGCGAAGCCCTGAAGCGGGATTGTTCCGACGTTGAAACGGCGGATATCTACCGCGCTGCCGTGCGGATGATCATGCGCATGGTCGTGGTCCTCTTCGCCGAGTCCCGCGATCTCTTGCCCCGGGATAACGCCCTCTACTTCGAATCGTACGGCCTGGCCGGATTGCTGGAAGAACTCGAAAAGGTCAACACCCGCGGCGGCAATCGTCTCGCCCGATCCACCAGCGCCTGGCCGCGCGTCCTGGCTCTCTTCCGCCTTGTTTATGACGGATCGCATCACCCCGAGCTGCCGGTCCCATTGTATGGCGGTGAACTCTTTGCCCCCGGAAAAGCTGACGCGCAGAGCGGTCTTTCACGAACTCTCGCCGTCTTTGAAAATGCCTGCTTCGATGATGAATCAATGACCGATCGGAATGTCTATCAGATCCTGGAACATATCACCCGCACCCGGGTGAAGATTCGCCAGGGCCGCAGCAGCACCCTCATCACCGCCCCGGTCGATTTCACCGATCTCTCGAGCGAATACATCGGCATCCTTTACGAAGGCCTGCTCGATTTCGAATTGAAGACAGCCCCACCCAACGACCCGGTCATCTTCCTCGCTATCGGTGATCAACCGGCGCTGCCCCTCTCACGCCTCGAGCAGATGGAGGATAAGGATCTCAAGGATCTCCTCGAGAAAATGAAGGACAAGAGTAGCGCCGATGGCGAATCCGAGGATGAAGAGGCCGAAGAAGCCGCTGATGAAGAGGAGACACCGGAATCAGAAGACGAAGTGGCGGATGAGGAAACTGAAGAAGAGCTGATCGAGGACATAGAGGAGGAGGAACCGGAGGCAGAGGACGAGCGCCACGCCACGCGGACCCGTGCGGAGACATGGGCCCGCCGCGCCGTCATCGCCGGGAAACTTGTCCGCAAACCGCGCGGCACGCTGACCCCTGAAAAGACACTTCTCTTTGAAGATATGATCGGCCGCAAGGCCCGGCAGCTCGTCATTCGCGTCATCCTTCCCGGCGAATGGTTTCTCGTGCGATGGGGCGGAACGCGCAAGGGGGCCGGCACATTTTATACACGCCCCGGACTCGCCGTACCCACCGTGCAACGCACCCTGCGTCCACTAGCTTGGGAAGCCCCCGTCGACACAAAAGGAAAGCCGGATCCCAAAGCCCCCGCCGCCGATTGGACTCCCAAGAAGCCTGAAGAGATCCTCAATCTCAAGGTTTGCGATCCCGCCTGCGGATCAGGAACCTTCCCCGTCGCCGCGCTTCGTTTTCTGACCGACTCGCTTTACAAGTCAGTCCATCATCACAAGCGCATCCGGGAGAAGGGGAACGATTCCGTCGTTTCACTCCTGGGCATCGCCCCGTCATCCACTTCTTCCGAGCTGGCTCTAGGGCAGGAGCAGTTAGGATGCCGCCCCGATGACGAGCGCTTTGAGCTGAGCCTGAAAGCCGTCCTACGCCGACATGTCGTGGAACGCTGCATCTACGGCGTCGATCTAGATCCGCTGGCCGTTGAACTTTGCCGCCTGGCCCTCTGGATCGAAACCATGGACCGCACGCTGCCCTTCTCCTTTCTCGATCACAAGATTAAGCGCGGGAATGCGCTGGTCGGAGCCTGGTTCGATCAATTCCAGCATTACCCCGCCATGGCATGGAAGAATCGCGATGGCGGGGACAAGGGACACACCAATGGCGTTCACTTCAAGAAAGATGAGCGCACCAAAGCGATCAAGGCATTTGTTAAAGATAAACTTCAGGGTGATTTGGCCGCAACAATCATGGCGCAATTGGGCCAAAGGCGTCTCGGCGAAAAGGAGTTCGTAGATCCTGTTCATGTTCACAAAGAAGCCCTGGATATACTCTCGCGCCTGCATGATCTACCCGTGCAAGACAGCGCCGAACGGGCACGGATTTATCGTGAGGAACTTCTGGGCTCCGAAGCATATCGATCGTTAAAGAGTGCCATGAACCGCTGGTGCGCCTGTTGGTTCTGGCCGGCGAATAAATTGGATGACGCCCCCCTGCCATCAACATTGGCTGATCCCTCACAGAGAACGCGGGAGATTGCGGATCGGATGGCGGCGGAGAAGGGATTTTTTCATTGGGAACTCGAATTTCCGGATGTCTTCTTTGAAGAGGGATCCGGATTCGATGCGATGCTGGGGAATCCGCCGTGGGAGAATCTGCAACCCAACCCCGAAGAATATTTCTCCAATTATGACCCTCTATTTCGAACATATGGGAATCTCGTCAAGCGCGAATGCCGAAATAGCATGTACGAAAAGCACCGGGAGATAGAGGTCCGCTGGCTGGATTTCTGTGCCGATTTCAGAAGTTTTTCTCACTGGGTGACTCACGCAGCAAATCCATTTGGAGATCCATCGTCAGACTGTGGCGGAGGCATATTTCCGCTGGGTCATGGCGGAAAGGAAATTCACAACCGCTGGCGGAAAATTAGGGCGAAGTCGAAATCTTACGCGCAATCAAATCACATTTTCAGATATCAAATGGGTCGCATATTCACCTACAAACTCTTCCTCGAACAATGCCACGCCTTGCTTCGCGATGGTGGGCGACTGGGGCAAATCATTCCCTCCGGACTCTACAGCGATGCCTGGTCGAAACCACTTAGGGAGCTTTTCTTGGATCACTGCCGGTGGGAGTGGTTGTTTGGATTTGAGAATCGGGCGAAGCTCTTCGATATCGATAGCCGCTTCAAATTCAACCCGGTGATTATCGAGAAGGGGGGCAAGACCGCGGCCATCCGAACAGCCTTCATGCGCCGTAATCTGGAGGACTGGGAACGGGCAGAGAATTTTGTGACCGATTATTCCCGCGCGCAGGTGGATCAATTTAGCCCGCGATCCAAGGCGATCCTCGAAATTCAATCGGCCCGCGATCTCGAAATCCTCGAGAAAATCTATTCGAATTCTGTATTACTCGGTGATGACGGCCCCGATGGCTGGGGCATTAAGTACAAGCTTGAATTCATGATGAACACCGATGCCCATCTCTTCCCCCCACGCCCGAAGTGGGAGGCGCAGGGCTACCGCCCGGATGAGTACAGCCGTTGGTTGAAGGGGGATTGGCGGCCAATAGGGGAGCTTTGGGCCGAGCTCGGCGTTGATCCCACGAAGCCCGTCCCGGTCGAAATCGAGCTTGAAGACTGGCTTTTCGACACCACCGCCGGCCCCGAGCGCCGCACTGCCGAAGCCCAATTCGTCCACGGCCACCTCCTGAAGCCGGGCGACGTCGCCCGGACGCAGTGGCGGGTGCGTTGTGCGCAACCTCCGTATGATTCGCTCCCAATCCCTCGTGCCGACATCCCCGAAGGCATCATCCTCTCCCGCGAAGCTGATGCCTGGATCCACGAGGATCGCATAGAAGATACAGCGTTGCCGTTGTACGAGGGACGACTCTTTTCAGCATATGATTTCGCGGCAAAAGCGTGGATTTCTGGTTCTGGATTATCAGCACGATGGAATCAGGTCGATTGGTCACATAAGCTTGTAAATCCTCAATATTTGGCCTCACTTGAGGATGTAAACACACATCCGCGAGTAATAACTTCACCAAAGGTATCTTATCGAAACATTGCAAGGAATACAGATACGCGATCGATGATAGCAACTGTCATCTGCGGTGATCCAACCCCGCACATGACTTCAAACTTGGTACTCTTAGAAAGCTCACATGCGTGGGCGCTGTGTGCTTCTTTAAATTCATTTGTCGCTGATTTTGCAGTACGACAACGTTTGACCGGAACACACATAGATCAGCACTTAGCAACTGAGCTTCCGGTCTTGCCAATTAAGTGGAGCCATCATCTTAGTAAATTTGCGCTATCACTTGCAGCAGGAAATCAAAAATTTGCACCTGCGTTATTGAAATGGTCATCATCATTAACCAGCTGGAAGAGTTGTTGGGCTCTCACTCAATCAAATCGATTAGCACACCTATCTAGTCTAGACGCAATTGCCTTTGCAGCGTTCGGATTTAATGATGCAGACGTTCAGCATATTCTAAAGGACTGCGATTCTCCAGTATCATATCATAGTTCAGTTCGGTCGCCAGACCTGTCGGCAAGAGGGTTCTGGCGCATTGACAGAGACAAAATACCTGCGCATCGCCATACAGTTCTATCCATTGTTGCGTTCTATTTTCTTGAACAATTAATTGAATCAAAGGGAGGTGATCTCGAGAGTGGAATTGCTGCCTATTGCAATCAAAATGGAGGCGATGGCTGGCTTTTGCCTGAGACGCTACGCTTATCAGACTATGGCCTCGGTGAAGAACCATGGTCCCAAGATGATCAATCTGTTGCAAAACAACTTGGGCAACGCTTTTATGACTGGCAACTTGTCCAGGGCATAGAAGAATCTTGGGATGAATGCCATCTGCACGCCAGGAATGTTTTGGGCAAATGGAACTATGAGAAGGTTTGTGAAGGAAAGAAGAATGGCACAAAGTCGTTTTGTAAGGTGGCACCAAAGTATAGTCAGTACGGATCAGAATATTTTACATCATTTGGACAGATGAGACTAAATTACGAGAACAAGGATGAGAATTAACAATTGGGCATCATTGTCATATTGATATCGAATGACAGCTAAGTCAGCGAAGTAATTTTTTAGGAGAATTGCGTATGAGAAGATTGATTCCAGCATTTGGGGCTGACCGCACAGTAGTGCTTTTTGGTGTGGGGCCTTCGGCAGAGATCGGTTTGCCGACCTGGGAAATGCTAGCAAGACAAATAGCAGAAGAAGGTGCCAAGATAGTTAATGCACCCTTGCTAGCAGTCTCAAAAGACATTGAGAGAGGTTTCATTCCCAAAGCCATAGGAGATGTTGAGCGAATTCTCAATTCGAAGGGTTTTTCGGGTAGAACTTTCGTTGAGAACGTTACAAAACGAGTAGTGAAGGATAATGGCCGAGAAGGTAAGCTCTATGCTTTAATGGCAAGGCTTCCGGCCAAACTATACATGACAACTAACTACGATGAAGTGTTTGAGAGGCATTTAAAGAATTATAAAATGGTACCAGGAGTCTATACTAACAATAAGGAATCAATTGAGGAGCTAGATCCTTCTTCATATGAAAAGTCCATTCTACATGTGCATGGCTCAACGGTACATGGGGGGCAATTAATTATAACTGATACTGATTATTCGCGCCTTATGCAGGCTGACGAGTACAAACCACTGAGAAAAGTGATTGAGTCGCATTTATATAACAGCGCAATTGTCATCATGGGATATAGTTTATCTGATCCCGATCTCCAGGCAATTGCGCGAAGAGTGACTACCGTTTTGCGCCGCAAATATCCGGTCTTGGCGTTAATACCCGATGTGGATCACAAACGGGCTACTCAATTTTCATTAGATTATAACATCGATATTATTGGCTATTCATCTGATAACGGGCATAAAGAATTGCGATCGATATTGTCTACGGTATTGAAGTGGCTTGAAGCTCCGCAAGAATCAATAGTTATGGATCATGATTCATTACGAATGGCGCAAATACTTTATGTTTATGATGCAGCGCGAAATGCCGGTGTCCCGACAATTGTAGCAGCGGTAAAATCAGTGATATTGAGTGCTATATCCAAATGTCCAGAAGGCCTTATAAAAAATGATCTGTCAAAGACGCTCAGGGACACTGCCGGTGCGAAACTAGGAGAAAAGCAGCTAGGTGATACGCTAAAGGAATGTCTCAGTGAAGAGTTGGTAATTGATGACGGGAAACTCTTGAAATTGAGTACAAAGGGGCACGAACTTGTTTCAGTATCGAATAGGAAATATGAAAGGCTGTGGGCAAATCTTGGTGAACATGTACAGTTGGTTGTGCGTGGAGATGGTAAAATAGGCGAATTGCTACAATGTGTATTGGTGGATATATTTACAAAACGTGCAGCGGAGGCCGTTGCTTTATCAATACACAGTAATCCAATTAATACAAGTTCATTGAGCCTCTTTGATTTGATATCGCAGCGGTCAAGTGTAATTGTGAGCAGTTCTAAAAAGCTACGATTTATTGATTATGTTATCGAAATGCTTCGAAAACCAAATGCATCTCAGCGGGCTATTATAGAACATCTTGGTCGTTGTCTCTTTTGTACCCACTGTCTTAGACTTGATATTGATGCCTATAGCATGCTTCGAAAATATATTTCTGGAAGGACGGTAATCCTAGACTCGAATATACTTATTCCCTTGCTGGCATGTGAAAGCCCAAATCACACAGCGATATCTGCACTTCTTGCCTCAGCGAAGAGTAATGGGCTTCAGCTAATCACAACAGGAGGTTTTGTTCAAGAATCCCAAAAGCATGCGGTATGGGCAAGAAATTTCATCGAAGATAACAAGGGCGATCAGAATGTTGTGTTAGCAGCCGCAAGAGGAATGTGTGGTTACGATGGCAATGAATTTCTTAGCGGCATGATTAGGGCTGGTAATAAAAAAGGGAAGCAAATATCGATATATGATTATCTCCATAAATGTACTGGAGCGGCAACTGTTGATTTGCAGGCAATTGTGAAAATCCTGAAGGAAGTATACGAAGTAAATATTATTGAAACAAGAGAAATTGAAAATACTAGTAGAGAATATTTAAAGGTTAGGGAATTAACGAAAGAATTCATAGGGTTGGATAACATATCCGGAAAAACCATGATGCGAATGGAGAGTGAAGCTGAAGCATATGCTATTGTACACGAGTGGGAAAGAATCTATTTCCATTTAGGGTGTAAGTCGAATGTTGCTATATTGTCATCAGGCGGATATCTGAATCGAATTGCTGCGAAGAGCCCCTGTGCAATCAATAGAAATATAATTACGACCCCATATGCTCTTGGTGCATTCTTAAGTACATATATGAATCCTTCTGCAATTCTTGATTTCGGGGCAATTATACGTTCTGAATACTTTAATTCTGCTAGTGATTTTATCGAGGATGTCGAATTGGAACGCTACTTTTCAGGAATCATAGCGGCTGCTGACCGGGCTTATGAAGATGAATTAAGACCTCGGCTTGAAAAACTTGAAATAGAAATATTCCCAGATGGGCTCCCTGAGTCTCTTTCAGAAATCGATCCTGTTCAGAGGCCTGAAGCTGTTAGAAGCCTCTCAAAGGTTCTGTCTGCCTATTTGGATACAGATCAAATCAATCAGCTTAAGAAAGAAAAACGTAGGGCTGAGGAGCAGGCAAGAATTGCGGATGAACGCGCTAAGCGCGCAGAAAAATTGCTAAAAAAGAGAAGAAGAGGAGAAACAAAATATAAAAGGGCGCAGAAGCGACGCGAAGAAAAGGGGAAATAGATTAGATTTAGCTACGTTCGAGTATTGTAATCGCCTTTAAAATAAAATGAAATGAAGATTGCACAAATTAGCCTGCAGCAAGCTGGGTAGTAATGGGAGACACTAATGTCCCTTAATCCAATCATCTTTTCCGAACGTGTTCTGCGCAGTTTCCTGAGATATCAGCTGACAGCTTATCATTTCGCCGACGAAGGTCTGCATAGCCAGATGCGGTCGCTCTTATCGCTTGATGAGACACGCCAATCACCATTGATGAAGGGTCCCTACGTAAGCCTTTCGCGACCTTTTCGCCGTGGGGCGAAGGTGGTGGATCTTATTGGCCGAGGCATCTTCCATCCCCACATGCGCCACCTGATCCCGGAGGAAATTACACATATCTATGGACATCAGGAAGATGCGACTCGCGCCATTCATGAGGGGAAAACCACGCTGATCTCCACAGGCACTGGTTCGGGTAAAACAGAATGTTTTCTTTGGCCGATCGTAAGCCGGTGTCTGGAGATTAAGGAGGCAAAGGCGAAACCCGGTATCAGCGCCGTGATCTGCTATCCCATGAATGCGTTGGCGGAAGATCAGCTCGGGCGACTGCGTGGGATGCTGGCTGGGACCGGCATCACCTTTGGTATGTATGTTGGAAAGACTCCGGAAACAGAAAGTGAAGTTACCGGCATCCGACTTCCGATGGGCTCATCTCATGCAGATTATATTGCGAAACTCGAGGAATTGAGAGACGAGAAACGGCCTGATTCTGTCTATCCACCTGAAGAAGTCTGCTCAAGGGAAGAAATGCGCAAACCCGGTGGGCAGCCTCGAATCCTCCTCACCAACGTGAATCAGCTTGAATTGCTTCTGACGCGCCAACGCGATGTGGAACTCTTCGCAGATGCCCGGCTTGATTATCTCGTTTTTGATGAGGCGCACACCTTCACAGGAGCCAAGGGCGCTGAGACGGCTTGCTTGATCCGGCGATTGCGTAGTTTCTGTGGACGCGAGGAAAGTGACACGGTCTGTGTCGCGACATCGGCGACTATCGTTGACAAAGAGAATCCTGAAGCAGCGCGTGACTTCGCTTCCCGTTTCTTTGGTGTGCCAAAGAGTGATGTGCAAACCGTTGGCGAAGCCTATGAACCAGAACTGTGGGAAGGGAAGAGGAGTATCCCACCGGCGCCAAAGAAGGATCCCAATGAAATCCTGAGCGCATGTGTGGAGGCGGTTGATAAAGGTGAAGGCACCGACGCCGCTATACGTGCTGTTTATCGTGATCTCGCGGGATCTGAACTGCCTGCGGGCGATTGGTCTGTGGCGCTGTATGAATCCCTTTCACAAAATGAGATTGTCTTCCGCCTGACTGAACTCCTCGCCGAGCCCTGGAATCTGAACCAGCTTCCCGAAGAGCTAGCCAAACACGTTGGGCGCCCCGTGTGTGAGGCTGAGATCTTGTCCTGGCTGACATTGGGAGCGGCAGCGCGGATTGAGGAGCGGCCGCTGCTGCGTCCTGTCGTGCATGGATTCATCCGGGGAATCAGTGGCGCTGTGGTGAGCTTTGCTGAAGATGCTGATGATCCGCATTTGTGGCTTGCGGCGGAGGATGAGATTGCGGCGGCGCAGGGAGAATCTCAGAGCCATCATTTCCCTGTGATGACCTGTACAACCTGCGGTCAGCATTACTTTGTCGCCTTTCTCAAAGATTTTGAATTTTACGCTGGAGGACTAGGCGGCGGTGATGCGTCTGAGGGCAGCCACTCTTGGGAGCCATTGGCTGAAGCGCAGGGTGGACGGCGTGTTGTCCTCACCGATCGAATCGTGGGCGGGACAGATGACGAGGCGATCGAGGAGAGTGATCAGACCGCCGAGCTTCATTTTTGCCGCGGTTGCGGGGCGGCCTTTCCGGGGTCGGTAACGCGCTGCATCTACTGCAGCTCAGTGGGGCAAAGCGTGCGGCTTTTCGCCATCCGCCAGAAAGAAGATAATCCCGGAAATCTCACACGATGTATTTCATGCGGATCCACCGGCAGTCATATCGGCGGGAGGTATCGCGAGCCCGCTCGAACCGTACGCGCAACTAATGTTGCCGATGTGCACATTCTGGCGCAGGACATGATTCATCATTCCGAACGGCCGCGGTTGCTGGTCTTTTGCGACAACCGGCAAGATGCCGCGTTCCAGGCCGGGTGGATGAAGGATCACGCCAGGCGTTTCCGGCTTCGCGCGCTGATGGCGGAGGGACTGAAGCAAGGTCCCATGTCTGTGGGAGACCTTGTCCATTACTTGGATGATGTTCTGAACAAAGATGAAGTGCTCTCGCGTGCGCTGGTGCCGGAGGTTTGGCTGGTTGCCCGCAAGGAGGGCAAGGGGGGACGGCACGAGCAGGAGAGGCGCAAGTTTCTGCGTTTTCAGGTGCTCCGTGAAGTGACGATGACGGGGCGGCAGACGGTCGGTTTGGAGCCTTGGGGAAGGATGCGGGTGGAGTATGAAGGGCTGAATGCTTCTCTGCCTTGGATTCAGGATCATGCAAACCAACTTAGATTACCGGCGGAGCATCTGCGGGAGGGTGTTGCCAGCCTGCTCGATATTCTGCGGCGCCGGCGCATTCTCTTTGATCCAGAATATCAGGTCTTCACCAAGTACTGGCAGGAAGGGGATCAGGAACTCCAGTATGGATACCTTCCTCAGACGTGGGGACCGATTGGTACAAAGCTGCAGCGGGGATTGGCTGAGGAAGGTCGATACATCGTTCAGTGGATCACAAGCCGCGGTCAGACAACAATGCACCAGATTGTTCGGAAGTGGGGGGTTGAAGTTACAGATGTTGCTGATTTCCTGGAGAGCCTTTTTGAGTTTCTTCGAAAACTTGAGCTGCTGAAACCGGTTCGCCTGACGGGTGCAAAGGGGAAACCCCTGCCTGGATTGAGTGGCCTGTATCAAGTCGATGCGGATCATCTGCGTCTGCAGGGGAACCATGGTGTTTGGTGCTGCCAGACATGCAGGCGACGCTCGATACGCAATACACCGCACAGTCGTTGTCCGGCATATCGCTGCGAGGGAGTTCTCGCGTATCTGCCGGAAGATCCGGATAATTATGACCTGCAAATCCTCGATCAGGGCTACTCCATGCTCCGTCCGGAGGAGCATACGGCGATGGTTCCGCATGAAGACCGGGAACGGCTTGAGAATCTCTTCAAAGGCACGTCCGATGCGGTGAACTGCTTTGTCTGTACGCCGACGCTGGAGCTGGGGGTTGATATTGGGGCGCTGGACGCGATTCTGATGCGCAATGTGCCGCCGCTTCCGGCGAATTATTGGCAGAGGGCCGGGCGTGCCGGCCGGCGTCACCGGATGGCGGTGGACATGACCTACTGCCGTCCCGTATCCCACGATCGCGCCTACTTCGCCGATCCGCTGAAATTGCTGAGCGGACGTGTTGATCCTCCGGCCTTCAATCTGAGCAATGACCTGATGGTCGCCAAACATGTCCATGCGAGCGTCATCACCCGGCTGCATCAATACTCGCGGGATGAGAGGCGCTCATTCGAGGATCGAGAGCGCATCGCTGGGATCCTCCGAGATTGCATTCCGAATCGGGTAACTCATTACCTGTTTGATAGCGGCCTGATCCGGAAGACGCCACTCGACATTTCCGGGCTAAAGCATCTTATTAACGAGAACATGGATGATCTTGTTGACTATGTGGATAGAGCGTTTCGCCAGGGATGGCCGGAGGCCGACAAGGAGGTTGTGACGCCGCAGGCTTTGCGGGGGCATGTCGAAAGCACGACCGAGGGTTTATCCGCCGTCTTGGATCGCTTGCAACGCCGACTGCGATGGGCGATGGAACAAATCCGTCGTTTGAACAAACTTCGGGAGGAGCAGGGGGATCTGGAGCCGGAGGACGATGCGCTCTTCAGGCGTTGCGATCGCGTTGTCAGGCGGCTCAAGGGGACAGATCGGCGGAGGCGGCGGGAGGCGGAAGGATTTGAGGATGTACACACATACAGTGTTCTCGCCGCGGAGGGATTTTTGCCGGGATACGGACTTGAGGTTGGGTCGATTTTGGGATCCGCGGAAATCCCCTTTTGGCGTGACGGGGCCAGGGATCTGGCGCTGCCGCGGCCGCCGAGTGTTGCGCTGCGGGAGTATGTGCCCGGCAACCTGATCTATGCCAATGGCCATCGCTTCGTGGCGCGGCAATTTCATCGCGAAGTGGATGAGCATCGCATGGAGATGCCCTCGTATGAGATTTCGATGGAGCGTCGAGCGGTGAGACAGATCGGGACGGGGGTGGATCCGGGCGCATTGGGCGCCATGGTTCTGCCGGCGATTTCCGTTTGCGATGTGGATCTTGTGCATCAATCGCATATCTCCGATGAGGAGGAGTTCCGGTTTCAGATGCCGGTGTCGGTGTTTGGATTGGAGAGGGGAGAGCACCGGGGTGGGAAGGCTTTTAGTTGGGGCAAGCAGGATGTTCATGTTCGCAAGGGCGTTCGTCTGCGATTGGTGAATGTCGGGGCGACGCGAGAGATTGAGAGGTCACAACGCATTGGGTATCCGGTCTGTATTGTTTGCGGACAAAGTGTTTCCCCGTCGTCATCGGATCGCCAGCGAGAGCATTTTGCGTCGTCGCATCAGGATCGTTGCGGTCGGCCGGTTGAGTCAGTTGGTTTTTACACTGACGTGGTTGCGGACGCGCTGTCGCTGGTTTCTTGTGAGAATCCCACCGTGGCCTATAGCGTTTTGGAGGCTCTGCGGACCGCGGCGGCGCGGATTCTTGATATGCATCAGGAGGATCTCCAGATACTCGTTATCGGCCATTTGGATCGGGAAGAAGTGGATGCCTATCTTTGGGATCCGATGCCGGGTGGTTCGGGGCTTCTTGAGCAGTTCTGCGGTCGATTTGGCGAGATCGTTGAGGCGGCCCGGGAGATTGTCGCCGGGTGTCCTTCGAATTGTGATACATCGTGCATCGATTGCCTGCAGACGTTCCGAAATGCTTTCTTTCACAAGCATCTGGATCGACGGGTGGCGCTGGAAAAGTTTGATGAGTGGGGTTCGGGGCTGGCTTTTGGGCATGAAATTCCGGCGACGGGCGGTTCAGCGGTTAAGGTTATTGAGGACGGAGCTTACACAGTAAATGAAGCAGAGCGGAAGCTGCGGCATTTGCTGCTTGGTGCTGGATTTGAGGATGGCGTTCGGGGAGAACAGATCATTTTGGATCGGGCAACCGGTTCCACAACGCCGGATGTTATCTATCGAGCTGATTATCATGAGGAGAATGAGGGGATTTGCATTTATCTCGATGGCCTGAGTGAACATCTCCACGGCAATCCTATCACTGCTGAAAAGGATCGGGCGATCAGGACCTGGTTGCGGAATCATGGCTATGAAGTCATTGAGATTGCGGTGACGGATCTAGATGATCGGGGAGCCATGACGACTCATTTCAAACGATTAGCTGGATTTCTTAGAGAAGACGATATTCGCAAGGCATTGCCCGAGGACTCGCTGTGGTTTAAGCGGGCGTGCGAGGCAGCTTCCGAGAATAGAGAATTTTCATTAAAGCGTGTCTATCCCTCAGCAGCCGAAAAATACGTTGAGTGTGTTCCACTGGTCCCATTGGAGGTCGCAGCCGGCGGCTTCGGCGAATCGCAGAATGTCGCGGACGGAGAATGGGAGTGGGTGGAGGTCAAGACGAGCCGGAAACTGCGGGCCGGGATGTTCGTGGCCCAGGTTGTCGGGCGCTCCATGGAGCCTCGGATTCCCGATGGGTCCTATTGTCTTTTTTCGGGCCCGGTGACTGGAACGCGGCAGGGGAAAATCGTATTGGTCCAACTCCGCGATCAGGTCGATCCGGAGACTGGGGCGCGATATACGGTCAAGCAATACGAGAGCGAGAAATCTGCCGGTGACGAGGGCCCGTGGCGGCATATCAAGATTACGCTGAAACCGCTGAACCCCTCTTTTGAGCCGATTTGTTTGACCTGTGAGGATGAAGGGCAGGTGGCTGTGGTGGCGGAGTTGGCAGAGGTTCTTGGCAAAGTCTAAGGAAGAATGAGTGATCAGAGATTCTTTGCAAAGAGCCAATAGAAAACAATCAAAAAGGGGAATGCTTAGCGGGATAAGGATTACGCGGGGATTGTTTTGACTCATTCACCTAACGTTATCGTTTATGATGTTACAAGATATCCGAGTCACATTGATCTCGCTATTCTCCAAAATAGGAGAGAATATATTGAGGTCATTAGGTCGCCGGATTTCTTCTGAGTCGACAAATAGGAGGTCTAATGCTTGACGCAATATATTATCCAAGCTATTTGCCAAGCAAGGAGTGGTTTAAGACACAACTGCTTTTGTGGAATAGGATTTATCGGATTGTCCCGGACCCAATGGAGAGCGTATTTGGAGCCAAGAAAATCTCCTCAGAATGGGGTTTGCCAGAAGAATATGTTCAGACATTGCCTGTGGCCGTCCTGGACATGAACTATCTAAACCAGAGAAAGCGCGCAATTATTAAACAACTGAAATGGCTTTCTACTTTAAAAAAGGACCTGCCAGGGAATTTGCCGGATTGGCTAGTCAGGGTTCTCAAGGAACTGGACTCGGAAGGATTTTATACTGACGCGCCATTTTATTTGAATACTGGGAAGGTGCCCGATTGGGTGGGGACCAAGTTGCTTGAGTATGGATTAAGGCGAAGGGAAAAGGTCGATATATATAATAATGAACACTATGTGATACGGCAAGACGCAGCTGAATTGTTAATGAGTTGTCTCACGCATACGATGGCCGCTCATCGCAATATGTCACCGCTTACCAATAGAGAAATTGCCAATTTCTCCATTTATGGCAATCAGTTGGGGGTTGTTGGTGAGGCCAAGCCAGCAGGCGGAAATTTGAAATCCTTGATTGCCGGGGTATTTGAATTCATGGTACCAAAGAATATCGACAAGCTCGATTTTGCCGAGGTTGTCAAAATTCGGGATGAATATGATGATTTGAGAAAAGGGGCGGCCAACTTCATTAAGAGGATTGCAGATGAGTTTGAGTTGGAGCGAGTGGTCGATGAAAAGAGGGCAAATGAGCTGATTGGGGACGCAACGACGGAATTCAAGAAGAAGGTGGAGGACTTTAAACGGTGCAGTCTGCGGCGAATTATAAAGGACTGGAAAACTCAGACAGTAGCTACATCAATTGGCATGCTCGGTGGCTATATTGCTGGTGGGCCTGGTGCAAGTGTCGGGATCGGGATTGGAGGTGGAGTTTTCTCTATCATTAATCATTTTGTTGGTGCGGCTAAGTCCACACAGATGGAAAAGACTGTTAGATATTTCAGCGTCATCAACCGACAGATAGAACAAAAGGAATATATCGAGGGTTTGCTTTCATATAGGAGGTTGGTCTTGGGTATGTGACTATGAAAAAATCATCTGCATGTTTGAGGGGAATGATAATTCAGTCATGCCCGACATCCTCCTCGCAACCGTGAACGCCAGGTACATTCACAGCTCGTTGGGGCTGCGTTGTCTGCTGGCTAACCTAGGCGATCTCCGGCCTCGAGCTGCCTTAAAAGAGTTCCGCGTAAAGCAGCCGGCCGAAGAGATCGCGGAGCAAATTCTGAAAAAGGCTCCCAAGATCCTGGGCTTGGGCGTCTACATTTGGAATGTACAAAGAACCGCGGAGATCGTAGACATCATCCGACAAAAATCCCCTAAGATCACAATCGTCCTGGGCGGACCGGAGGCAAGCTTTGAAGCCGAACATCAGACCGTCGTTAAAAGGGCCGACTTTGTCATTCAAGGCGAGGGTGACTTGGCATTCGCCCAACTTTGCCGCGACCTGCTGGCTGGGAAACGTCCGTCAGCAAGGATCATCCAGGCTGAACCTTGCGCACTAGACGAGCTAAAATTCCCGTACGACACCTACAAGCCGGAAGATATCGCCCATCGCGTGATCTATGTCGAAGCCTCGCGGGGATGCGCCTATCGCTGCGAGTTCTGCCTATCCGCCCTGGAGACCGCCCCACGCTACTTCCAAACAGTGGCCTTTCTCGAGGAAATGCAGCGCCTGCTGGATCGCGGCGCGCGGCATTTTAAATTTGTGGATCGCACCTTCAATCACGACCTGGAGCGGGCCGAAAAGATTCTGCGCTTCTTTCTGAACCGGTCGCCCCACGACACGTTTCTGCATCTGGAGGCGGTGCCGCATCGATTTCCCGAATCGTTCTGCCGCCTGCTGGGAGAGTTTCCGCCGGGAAGCCTGCAGCTCGAGATCGGGTTTCAAACGCTGAATCCGGAGGTGTCCGAACGGATCGGCAGGCGGTACTCGGTCGAGAAGGCTCTAAAAACTCTCAGCCATCTGCGCCGGGACACGCACGCCTATCTCCACACCGATCTCATCGCGGGTTTGCCCGGTGAAGACCTCGACAGCTTTGCGCGGGGATTCGATCGGCTCCTGGCGGCCGGCCCGCACGAGATTCAGGTCGGGATCCTGAAACGCCTGCGCGGGGCTCCCATCCGCCGGCACAGCCGGGAATGGGGGATGGTCTATCGTGAGGAAGCCCCCTACGATCTTATACAAAACCGGCTCATGGACGCCGCCACGATGCAACAGCTCAATCGCTTCGCCCGCTTCTGGGATCGCACCTTTAACAGCGGCCGCTTTCCCAACCTGGTCCCACTGATTTGGCGAGATGAGGCGTCGCCGTTTTTCGCCTTCTGGTCCTGGAGCGCATGGGCCTCGGATCACTTCGGCCGGGATCATTCCATCCCTCTGGACGAGCTCACGCGAGCCTTGACGCAATACTTGAAAGAGGTCCGCGGGCTGCCTCCGGAAGCGGTGGAGACGGCCCAGCGGAACGATCGTCCGATCCGGCGGCCGCAGCGGCATCCGTCATCCGTCCCGTACCTAAAACGCCAGCGCCGGCATCTTGAAAGTGGTATAGAATCCGACAGATGAGAACTGATGCTGACGCCTGCCTACGCAGAGATCTGAGATACAATTCTGGAGAATTCGACATTCAAGCGATCAGATACTGTCTGAATTAGATCTTGCACAGCATCGCCGCAACTGGTAAATTGTGTCCAGTTATGGAGGTCTAACGCAATGTCGCCTGAGCAATTCCTTTTGTCCCACCCGGTCTTTACACGTACTGAACTGCGGTCTGCTCTCCCCGAGCAATCTACAGCCACGCTGGACCGCACACTAACGCGCTGGCGCCGGCAGGGGCGGATTGAGCGTGTAAAACGTGGTCTCTTTGTGCGCCTGGAGCATCACAGGGAGGGCACGCAGGTCTTACCCGATTTCGCGGTCCTGGCTTCGCGCATGGCGTCCGATGCGGCGGCCGCCTATCATACCGCGCTCGAGGTCCACGGCTGTGCCCAGAGCATCTTTGAACGCTTCACGTTCGTGACCTGGACGGGCGTTAAGACGGCTCATTATCGAGGTCGGCTTCTGATTCCCGTGCGCCCGCGGGCACAGATATCCGCAAACCGCGGCGAAAACTGGGTGGATACCTTGGATCGCAAAGGCCTTGAATTGCGGGTGACCAATCTGGAGCGGACGGCTGTTGATGTGCTGGATCGCCCGGAACTTGCGGGCGGCATCGAGGAAGTCTGGCGCTCTCTTGCCGCGCTACCCGCCATCGATCCGGTCGCATTGCTCAAGTATGTTCTACTCCTCGATAGTGCGCGCGTTGCGGCGCGTGTGGGCTTCTTTCTAGAGTCACGGCAAGCGGATCTGGCAATCCCTGCCTCGACTCTGGAAGCCCTGCAGACCCGACTCCCAAAGCAGCCCGTTTATATGCAACGCAGGCTGGGTGGCAAACTGAACCGCCGCTGGCGCCTGATTGTCCCGGATGAGCTGAATGGGCCGCCCGAGGAGGCGGGGGTATGATAAGACGAAGCCAGGTGGAGGCTGTTGCCCTGCAGAGCGGATTCCGTCCTGATGCCGTTGGTGGGTAGGATGGGGGGTGAGGATGATTTGCAGGGGAAGGGAAGCGGATTCGAACTCCGGCCTGCAGTAATTTGGTTTAGGAAATCGAAGCGTCCCAAATTGAATAGAAGGAATGATATTGATACCCTTTCTGCATGTTTATAGGCTTATGGGCCAAGGTTAACTGCTGGAGGGAGCAACCGAGATAGGCGCATCTTATGCAGGAACATGAGGTGGCCGGGGGAGCCTGAACTCTCTGAGGAATGGATTTAGCAGCCATGGTGGTACCTGCACACCCGAAAATCTACCACATAGTTCATGTGGATCGCCTGCCCTCAATTGTGGCAGACAAATTTCTTTGGTGCGACGCCGAGGCCGACTCGCAGAGGTTGCATGGCACTACAATCGGGATGGACCGAATCAAGAGGCGGCGACTCACCGAACTTAGGCTGACGAGCCATCCCGATTTATTCGTTGGCGCCTGCGTGCCATTCTATTGGTGCCCGCGATCAATCATGCTTTACATGATCCATTGTGCCAATGATCCGGAATTGGCATTTCATGGCGGGCAGGAGCCTATTGTACACCTGGAAGCAGATTTCAGGCAGACGGTGTCCTGGGCAGAAGCGCATAGCCTACGATGGGCCTTCACACTGTCAAATGCGGGCGCCTACGGGGTCTTTTCGCATGGGGTCCAAAGTCAAGTTAGAGAAGCTCTCGGGCCCGCGACTCATAAACCACCTGTCCTAATTTTGCCAGAGTGGTATTATTGATGTCGGTGGAGAGATCTATGATTGAATACAAAACAGGCGACATTCTATCCGAAGACGCAGAAGCTCTTGTCAATACAGTCAATTGTGTTGGCATCATGGGACGTGGCATAGCTTTTCAATTCAAGAAAGCATTTCCGGGCAACTTCAAGGCTTATGCATCCGCCTGCAAGCATGATGATGTCAAACCGGGCCGGATGTTTATTTACGAAACCGGAAGTTTGACAAATCCACATTATATAATAAATTTTCCGACCAAGCGTCACTGGAGGGCCAAGAGTAAAATTGAGGATATCGAATCCGGTCTTGTGGCACTCGTAAATGAAATCGAGTCGCGCAAAATTGAATCAATTGCCATTCCGCCCTTGGGATGTGGACTTGGTGGATTGGATTGGGGGTCTGTGCGCCCGCTGATGGAGAAATTTCTATCAAAACTCCATGACATTTCCATTGTCATCTTTGAGCCCGGTGGTGGGCCTGCACGCGTGCGACCCAGCCGTACAAAGCAGGTGCCTAAAATGACGCCCGGACGCGCAGCTTTGATCGGTCTAATGGATAGATATATTCGCGGATTGCTGGATCCTAATGTTACACTCTTGGAAGTACACAAGTTGATGTACTTTATGCAGGAAGCGGGGGAGCCGCTGCGCTTGAAGTTCACGAAGGCCATTTATGGACCTTATGCCGAGAATCTGCGACATGTCTTGAGTTCGGTCGACGGCCATTTCATTACGGGGTTCGAGAATGGCGATGCGGCCCCGGACAAACAATTGAAGCTAGTACCATGTGCACTTGAAGATGCGAATTTATTACTGAAGGACAAACCGGATACAAGAAATCGATTCTATAAAGTTTCTAGACTCGTAGAAGGCTTCGAATCTCCATTCGGACTAGAATTGTGAGGCGTCCCCAGTTTTCTTGGACACCGAATTGGGGTAAAACCAAGGAAACAAGGAGGGGAAGATGTCCAGGAAAAGAGAGGGTTCAAACAAGCAGGAAGGTGCTGGGAGAGGATTGACGGTGCAAGCGGAGGGAGCCC